>DASTLS010000176.1:0-5380 GCA_035714725.1 Alphaproteobacteria bacterium
CTCGCGCGTGAGATTATGCAGCAGCGCCGAAACTTCGTGACCATATTTCAGAAGTTGCGTGACGATGGTGAAACCCTGATTGCGGACATTCGCCCAGCTGACCTGAACATGGGCAGACGCACGCGCGGGAAGTTCACTGAAGAATTCGGCGACACGGGCAGCGACTTTGGTCGCATCCAGATATTCCCAGTTCGCGGTAACTTCTTTGAGCTGATTAGGAGGAAGGCGAATACCGCCGCCGGCACCACCGGTGCCGCCCGACTTACCGCCAGACTTGCCGGAGTCGGTTTCGCCGGAACCTGTCCGGTTGTCCTTCTCGTTGTCTGTGGCGTCGATCATTGGCGCTCCGTCTATGCTTTAATTAATTGTCTTGCCGTCTTTTAATCTCAGAAAACTCGTATCGTAACCTTCAATAGGCTTCTTATTTTCCATGCGGATAATAAGTATCTTATTAATTTTCAGCAAGTAGTTGTCCATTTCGTCGGTCGCTTCCCAGTCGATAGGGAAGGTCGAGCCGGTATCAAAAATGATCTCAAGCCGTTTCCGATCAATATGATAGCCGACCCAAAGGGGGGTCGCGTCAAAGGGTTCATCGTGCACAAGGCACATTTTCCCACGGGCGTTGACGACGAGACCAATATTCACGGGCCTAAGGCTCCTAAACGGGCGATTCTGAGGGCTTATATTCGATCATGGTAAGGCAATTTTGCGTACGTCGAAAGGAACGCATGCTCTTTTGAAGTGCGCCGCACGAAATATATTGTCAAGCAGATATGGTTAAAAAGCAGTTAGTTACCTGAGGGAGCTAGCTCGGAACTTTTAAATTTTGGCCGTGCGCCGGGATTGCAGCGCCGCCGTCAACGTACCGTCATCGAGATAATCCAGCTCGCCACCCACCGGCAGGCCATGCGCGAGCTTCGAGATCGCGACGCCCGTGGTCTCAAGCTTCTCGGCAACATAATGAGCCGTTGTCTGCCCCTCAACCGTGGCGTTGAGCGCAAGGATGACTTCCCTCACCTGAGCACCTCCATTGTCGGGGGCCCTCAATCGTTCGAGCAGTTGATCGATGCGAAGGTCGGCCGGGCGAATGCCTTCGAGCGCCGAGAGTGTGCCGCCGAGAACGTGATAAAGGCCGCGGAATGCATGGCTGCGCTCAAGCGCCCAGAGATCAGCTACATCTTCCACAACGCAAATGAGCGTGCGGTCGCGGCCCTGATCGCGGCAAACTTCGCATGGATTGCTGCCGCCGAGATTACCGCAGATATCGCATGCCTGAACTTGAGACGCCGCATTTTGCAGCGCCTCGACAAGCGGCAGCATCAACGCCTCGCGACGCTTCAAAAGATGCAAAACCGTGCGCCGCGCTGAACGGGGCCCAAGCCCCGGCAGCTTCGCCAACAATTGCATCAATTGATCGAGCGGGGAGATCGACACTTTAGAACGGCAGTTTGACGCCGGGCGGCAGCTTGAGACCACCCATCAATTTTTCGCTCTCGGACGCGCTGTAGGTTTCGGCTTTCGCCTTCGCATCGCTGCATGCGGCGACGATCAGGTCTTCCAGCATTTCGATTTCTGCCGGATCGACCAGCTTCGGATCGAGCTTGATCTTCTTCAACTCAAACTTGCCGTTCATGGTCGCGACAACAGCGCCCGCGCCCGACTGGCCGATAAATTCCATCTCACCGAGACGGCTTTGCATATCCGTCATCTTGCTTTGCATTTCCTGAACTTGCTTCATCATGCCGGCGATATTCATCTTTAGTCCTCGGTTGGGGTTGTTATGTCATCGTCCGATGCAGATGTTTCAATTGCAATCGGCGTTATGATTTTTTGGCGCAACGAAATCAGCTTGGCGCCCGGGAATGCTGTTGTGACAGCTTGCGAGAGCGGGTGCGCCAGCGCACGTTCGCGGCGCTTTCTCTCGGCTTCCTTATCCTGTTCGGCAAGTGTCGGCTCGCCGGGACGGTCGGAGATCGAGACCATCCAGCGCTGACCGGTATATTGCGAGAGCTTCTGCATCAGTTGACTTGCGAAGTTCGACGGCGCGCCCTTATCGACGCGAATTTCGAGGATACCCGGCTCGCAACGCACAGGGTGCGTGCTGCCATGAAGCAGCGCATGCAAAGGACCTTCGCGATTGACGACGAACAGCTCGACCACTTCGCGGAAGCTGGTGGGCTGCGGTTGATGCGCAGGCTCGGACTGAGGCAAAGCTTGCTTTGCGACGGCTGGCGACAAAACAGCGCTTGCACCACCGCCGGCCAGTTTCGCACGTGGTGCCGGACCGCCACCATTTGCAGGTGCAGAAGCCGCGGCTGCAGCGCTTGCGCCGCTGTCACGTAATTGCTTCACGAGATCGCCCGGCGTCGGCAATTCCGATGCATAAGCCAGACGGATTAAAACCATCTCAGCCGCTTGGGCAGGATGCGCTGTGCCCTGCACTTCCGAAACGCCTTTCAGCAAAATCTGCCAGGCGCGAGCGAGTGCCGGAATTTTGATATCCGACAAATCCGTCAGCAACTGGCGATCATATTCGGCAAGGTCCGGGTCTTTCGCAAAATCCGGCACGACCTGCGCACGCGTCAGCAAATGCACGAGATCGCACATATCCTGCAGCGCTTGCAGAGGCTCACCACCCGCTTGCTGCATAACATTGAAGCTTTCGAGCGCGGGCTTCATCTCGCCGCGCAGAACATGGCGGCACAAATCCATAACGTGACCACGATCGGCGAGACCGAGCATGTCTTTCACATCTGTAGCTTTCACCGTGCCGTTACCGCGCGCAATCGCCTGATCGAGCAAGCTCAACCCGTCACGCACAGAGCCATCGGCAGCATGAGCGATCAGTTTCAGCGCTTCAGGTTCGGCTTCGACTTTTTCGAGCGCCGCGACTTCGGCGAAATGTTGCGCGAGCATCGGGCTATCGATACGGCGCAGATCGAAGCGCTGGCAACGCGAGAGGACCGTAACAGGAACTTTACGGATTTCGGTCGTGGCGAAAATGAACTTGGTATGTGGGGGTGGCTCCTCGAGCGTTTTCAGAAGCGCGTTGAACGCGTTCTTCGACAACATATGAACTTCGTCGAGGATGTAGATTTTGTAGCGAGATCCTACCGGGCCGTAACGCACGCCATCGATAATATCGCGGATGTCGTCAACGCCGGTACGAGATGCGGCGTCCATTTCCAGCACATCCACATTACGGTCTTCCATAATGGTGATGCAGGAATTGCACTTGCCGCAGGGCTTGATCGTGGGTCCGCCCTTGCCATCCGGCCCTGTGCAATTGAGGGCGCGCGCAATGATACGGGCTGTCGTTGTTTTGCCGATACCGCGAACGCCGGTCAGCATCCAGGCATGTGGCAGACGGCCGGTTTCAATCGCGTTGGTGAGTGTCTTCACCATCGCTTCCTGACCGATCAGCTGATCGAACGTCGTTGGGCGATATTTGCGCGCGAGCACGCGATAGCCCGGAGGCGCAGCCTTCGTCATAGGCATATCCGCCCAGAGGCCGGGTCCGTTGTCGTCGCTATTTGTTTCGGGCGCATCCGCGCGGGCAAAAAGTTCGCTCAAAATCGACCTGCGAAAGCTGGTGTATGAAATCAGTGGGAGACCGGACAACGACCCGGATCAAAAGTGTTACGGTTGCTTCCTTCCGGACCTGGCCGGGTTGGCACGCGATCCGCCCATCGCCGATCTCCCGTATTTGTTATAGCAAACCCGAGCCCAAAAGAGAGTCGAAAAACACGGCGTTTTTGCCCGTAAAACGGAGCTAATTCGAGGCTATGGCCGCAGCCATTTTTGCGACTCGCGCCATGAATTTCACATCATGAACGCGGATGATGGCGGCTCCGCGTAAGGCAGAGACAGCAACAGCCGCAGCCGTGCCCTCCAGCCGCTCCTCAACATCCGTATCCAGCACACGACCGATGAAAGATTTACGCGAGGGTCCGATTAAAACCGGATAGCCGAGCTCTCGTAATTCATCGACGCGATTGATGAGCGCCAAATTTTGCTCAAGGCTTTTGCCGAAGCCGATGCCGGGGTCGAGCAAGATTTTATCGGCTACCACTCCACGTTGCTTTGCAAGCTCTGCCCTAGCGGCGAGATCACGCGCAACAACAGGCACGATATCGCCATCGACAGCTGCCTGATATTCGCCGCCGACCTTGGCATCGCGGGTTACATTCTGCGCCTTGCTGCGATTATCCATGAGTACGAGATAGGCCTTATGTTTCGCGACAATCGCTGCCATGCCCTTATCGCCGAGCGCCGAGATATCATTGATCATAAAAGCACCTGTCTGCAGCGCCGCATCGGCAACGGCTGCTTTCACGGTATCGACGGCAATAAGCGCCTGTGGCACGGCTTTCTTGATCAGATCGATTACTGGCAATACGCGACGTATTTCCTCATCGGTACTTACGGGTTCAGCACCGGGCCGGGAACTTTCGCCACCAATATCAAGAATGTCCGCGCCGTCCTTTAGCATTTCGAGCGCAAGATCGTGCGCGGCAACCACATAATCTTTCTGCGCCATAAGCCCGTCGCCAGAAAATGAATCCGGCGTGACATTCAGAATGCCCATAATCAGCGGGCGATGTTTTGGCAGTTCAGGCAGCATCGGACATCAAAGGGCCAAGGCATTTCGCGCCGGATGGCGGCACGGATGCAAGCATATCGGCAATCGTAAGGCCGCTCGCAGGATGCTTCCAATTCGGCGCGATATCAGCAAGAGGACGCAGAACAAATTCGCGCTCCGCAAGGCGCGGATGCGGCACGGTCAATTCCGGCGAAATGAAACTTTGACGCCCATAAAACAGAATATCGATATCAAGCAAGCGCGGGCCGTAACGGAAACTCGGTTGGCGGCCAACCTCAACTTCCAGATTTTTCACTGCACGCAACAGCACGAGCGGCGAAAGCGTTGTTGTGCCGACGACTGCAGCGTTCAAAAACGCAGGCTGATCTGTGACGTAGAAAGCTGCTGTCTCATAAATCGGTGAAACAGCGCTCACCTTCATATAAGGCGCAAGCCCTTCGACCGCCGCGCGCAAGGCAGCTTTCCGGTCACCGATATTGGAGCCAAGGCCGAGTGCGATTGTTTCAGGATCTACCGTCATGCCCGCATGATGGCGGCGACGGTGAGCAATTGCAAATTTGTTATCACACTCTGAGATCGGGTATATGTGCCTTTAGGCTCTGAAGTTTCTGCTGCAGGAAATCGCCCTTCGGCGCTTTAGCTGCGCTTGTAATCCGCACCACCTGTTCCGCAACAAAACGATAGACGATCCGATTTGGCTCTCTTCCCGATTCGACCTGCTCATAATGGCTGACGGTGAGAGGAGTTCGGCAATTTCCATTTCGAAAATAAGGCCCG
>DASTLS010000177.1:0-1823 GCA_035714725.1 Alphaproteobacteria bacterium
TATCAAAACTATCGTCTTTGAAAAATGCATCTCTCAGATCGCGGCAATCCTGTGTGGTCACATTCATCGGCAAATTGCGCGACGGTCTTTGGAATCAAGTGCTTGTATTCACTATAGCAAATAAAGGTGATTATGGTTAACCGATGGTTAATTTTGGCCGATTGGCGTACCGGAAGAAGCCAGAAATGCACGCCTTCGCGCTGGATGCACGAAAAGCTATGCCTCGTCGGAGATTAAGCTGCAACTTCAGGCGGCAAGCCCATGAATATCAAATCGATTTCTGTCTTCGAAATGCGATCTGGGCGGCCCGGTTCAGCGCGACCGGGAGGACCGACATATGGTTCTCTCCGGCATATTCTTCAAAGGTGATCGTTCCTGTGGATGACACGAGTTTGCCCCATCTCTCAGCCATCTCGCGGGCAAGTTCTATCGTGCGTGTTTCCTTTGCCCGTTCCTGTCGTTTTTGCTCTTCGGCGGTGCCTTTGTGGAAGGGCGCGAGGTTCTCGCCTTCATACTGACCGGCGGAAAGATGCAGTTCCAGGTCGAGCGGCTCTTGGTGCCTGTCGAGGAATTCTCTCTCCATCGAAAGAATAGCGGCATCTTCCCAGTAGATCGCTGGGCTTGCGGAAATCCAGCGGCTGAAGGCATCGGGTTTGTAAAACAGCGCGTAGAGCGCGAACAGGCCACCAAACGAATGGCCGAAAAGTGTCTGGCGCGAGCGGTCGATCGGAGCTTGCCGCTCAATCCAAGGCTTGAGCTCGTCCTCGATGAGCGCCAGAAAGCGTTCAGCACCCCCGGTCCTCACATCCGGCGTATCGGGAAAGAATGGCGGATAGACCCGGCCGGGCGGCGGGCTCAAATCCCAGGAGCGGCGGAGCGGGTCATATGGCTCGTCCGTGGGATAGCCGATGGCAACGATGACGCCTTCCGCGACATTGGTTCCGTTCGGATAGCTCGCCTGCACCTTCATCGCATCGACGGCGGTGGCAAAGCAGGCATTGCCGTCGGTCAGGTACAGGATCGGCCAACCCTCCGGCGGTGCCGGTTTGTCCGGGCGATAAAGAAAGATCCTGTGCGGATGATCGGCATTGTCAAACTTCAGGTCAATGAATGTGCAGCCGGGAAGGGTGGCGGGCGCCAGAATGGAAGCGGCATTGTGTGACGATGTATGAGACATGGCCTCTCCGGCTGACCGATCATGTGGGGCGCCGGAACAACGGCGCCGATATTTGCAGAAAGATGATGAAACTTCTCATATTATTGGCGGCCCGATCTGGCAAGCGGGGCAAATGCTTTGCCAAGCGTAATTTCAGACGCGTTCCGCAATGCGACACATGGCCAACAGAGCCGTTCTGCAACATGCGAGCTGAATTCACCAAAAAATATGACTAACATACTCATGTATTCTTGACGCCCGCTGCACCTGCGGACTAATTTGCGCCATCTTTTCCAAAAACAGGTAGGCGAAAACGGCTTATGAAGCAGGAATTCAATAGTCATATCAGTTATTTACTTCGTAGGAGATTCCCGCTTGCGAGCAGTGCCACGGCGCTTGCAACAATGTTTGCCTTGAGCGGAAATGCCTTCGCGCAAGATGCTGCGGCCGATGCGAGCAATGGAAATGCCACCCAGCTCGCGCCGATCATTGTCAGCGGCCAGTCGAGCGACGCAAGCGATAACACGACCGTAGCAGCAAAGAAGAGCAGGGGTGCCACCAAGATCAATACGCCGATCCTCGAGACGCCTCGCTCGGTATCGGTGGTAACCAAGGAGGAGCTCGAACAGCGCGGCGCTCAGGATATCGTCGAGGCGGTGCGTTATTC
>DASTLS010000178.1:0-3125 GCA_035714725.1 Alphaproteobacteria bacterium
ATAGTCTGGTCAGAGGGCGGTAAAAAGGTTAAGACTAAGCCTCGCCGTCCAGACATTATTCAGCCAAAATCAAGCCTCAAGGTATCCTAATGAATGTGTCGCGTCTGATCCTCGTCTCCGCCCTTTCCGTGAGCGCCCTTATGGCGCTGTCGGCTTGCGGCGATATGCGCGAAGGCCTCGGCCTTGGTCGTTCGCCGCCTGATGAATTTGCTGTTGTCGATCGCCCGCCTTTGTCGATGCCGCCCGATTTCGGCCTGCGTCCGCCGAAGCCCGGCGCGCCGCGTCCCCAAGAGGTCGATCTTAACCAGCGTGCGAATGAAACTTTATTCGGTGACAACTCGAAGGCCGGCACATCCGAAGCTTCTGCCGATACATCTGGTGCTGAAAAAGCTTTGCTTGATCAGACGGGCGCCACCAAAGCTGATCCGAACATCCGCGAAATCGTCGAGCGCGAAAATTCGGATAAGGTCGCCGGTAATGATCACCTCATTCAGCAATTGATGTGGTGGAAAGAAGATGAGAAGCCGGGAACGGTTGTCGATCCCGTCGCCGAAGCTGAGCGCATTAAAGAAGCCAAGGATAAAGGTACGCCGATTAATCAGGGTGCCACGCCCGTTATTGAACATCAGAAGAGCGGCTGGCTCGGCCTCTGATGCTTAAACGCACCATTCTGCTGGGGCTTTTTCTTACCTTCGCAGCCACAGCGCACGCGGCCGTTTTTTACCCGACCAGCTTCACACTGGCCAATGGTCTTCAGATCGTTGTGGTGCCTAATCATCTGGCGCCCGCCGTCAATCAGATGGTTTGGTACAAAGTCGGTTCAGCCGACGAAACGCCGGGCGAAACCGGCCTCGCGCATTATCTCGAGCATCTCATGTTTCGCGGCACGAGCAATATGGCTCCGGGCGACTTCAGCAAGATTATCGCCGCTCAAGGCGGCAACGATAATGCCTTCACATCTTATGACTACACCGCGTTCCATGAAACCGTAGCCGCTGATCGTCTACCGATGATCATGCAGATGGAAGCGGACCGGATGCAGAATTTGCAGATCATGCCTGAGACCGCGACGCCGGAATTGAGCGTCGTGCTTGATGAACGGCAGCAGCGCACGGATAACGATCCGCAAGGTCGATTCAACGAAAAAGTCCGTCATCTTTTGATGCCGCATTATCCTTACGGCGTGCCGGTGATCGGCTGGAAGCCGGAGATCGAGAAGCTGACCGCTGTGTTGGCTGATGCGTTTTATCATCGCCATTATGCGCCGAATAACGCTGTTGTGATTATTTCGGGCGATGTAACGCCGGAGCATGTGATGGAGCTTGCGACTGCTATTTACGGCTCCATTCCGCGCCGTGATGTGCCCGCACGCAAAACTTTCCCTGCCTTGCCTGAGCCGAAGCGCAATAATTTCGAGATGGTCGATGTCGGCGTCGAGCAGCCGCAAATGGAATTTAATGTGGTTGTTCCGTCCTACAGCACACAGCAAGGCAATGAAGCTTATGCCTATGAAGTGTTGGCCGAAGTTCTGGATGGCGGCGAGGTTGGCGTTTTGTATCGCCATCTCGCAGTCGAACAAAAGCTCGCCGGAGGCACGCAGACATCTTATGACCCTGATGCGCGCGGTCCCGCGCTTTTCACCATTGCGCTCACGCCGCGCCCCGGCATTTCGCCGAAGAAACTTGAGAAAGCTTTACATGACGAATTGGAAGGGTTGGCGAGCAAGAGTCTTGATCCCAATGAAATCAAGAGCGCGAAGGAACGTTTGCAGCGTGCGGCGATCTTCGCGCGCGATAACCTTATGGCGCCTGGATACTCGTTTGGCTCCGCGCTCACAACCGGCCATGGCGTGACGGATGTTGAAGAGTGGCCTGATCGTATCAACGCGGTTTCAGATGATGATGTGAATAAGGCGTTGCGCGATTATGTCGCTAGCACACACAGTATCATGGCCTCGCTTCTCCCGGATGCGCATGCAACGGCAGCACAACGCGAAGCCGCGCATTCCTTGATTGATCACGACAGGGGTATCCGATGAAATTCATCGTACGCGCCCTGTTTATCGTTTGCTTGCTGGCCGCAATGCCTGCGCATGCCGTTGAGGTGAAGGAAGTCAAAAGCCACAGCGGCGTCACGGCGTGGCTGGTCGAAGATCATCATCTGCCGTTGGTTGCCATGCAATTTGCGTGGCGCGGCGGCATCGAAGAGGATCCGAACGGCAAGGAAGGCCTTGCTGAGCTCACGATGGATTTGCTGACCGAAGGCGCGGACGGGATGAACGCGAACGCTTTCCAGCAGCAGCTCGCAGATAATTCTGTCTTCATGCGTTTTTCAGCAGGACGCGATCAGCTCGAGGGCAGTATCAAGAGCCTGAGCAAAGACAAAGATATCGCGTTCAATTTGCTTCGTGCTGCGGTAACGAAACCGCGCTTTGATCGCGATGAAGTTGAGCGTTTGCGCGGCCAGCAGCTGGCGCAATTGCGTGTACAGCTCGGCAATCCGCAATGGCAGGCGCGTTATGCCTTGTTTCAAAAGATTTTTGGCGACCATCCTTACTCCAAGCGCCGTCTTGGCACGGAGCAGACCATTACCGGCCTGACGCGCGCGGATATCAAGAATTTTGCGCAAACCCATATGGCGCGCGATAATCTCATCGTGGCTGTTGCCGGTGATATCTCACCAAAAGAATTATCGGCGGCTCTCGATCATGTTTTCGGCATTCTGCCGCGCAACGCCAAGCTGGCTCAAATCGGCGAAGTCGTATGGCCCCAGAATACGGCAACGATTTTGCTGCCGCGTGAAGGCACGCAGACGGAATTACTGTTCGCTATGCCGGGTCCGAAACGCGATGATCCGGATTGGTATGCCGCTGAGATCGCAGATTATATCCTTGGTGGCGGTGGGTTCTCTTCGCGCCTCATGCAGGATGTGCGTGACAAAAAAGGCCTGACCTACGGCATCGATACCGGCCTTTCGCCGATGGAGCATGGCGCCGTGTTTATGGGGGAGGCGGCGACGGATAATCCGAAGACGGCGCAAGCCTGGGATATTGCGATGGATACGATGCATCGTTTCTATCAGGATGGCGCGACCGAGAAAGAAATTCAGTCGGCCAAAGATTACCT
>DASTLS010000179.1:0-1972 GCA_035714725.1 Alphaproteobacteria bacterium
TCGAACGGAGCAGCTGCAAGAGCAACCGCAGCGCCCAAGATGCCGCCTACGGCACCAGCAACAACACCGCCACCGCCGTGATAGCCACCATGATAGTGATCATGCCAACCCCCACCACCGTGGAAGCCGCCATGATGCCAAGGTTCGGCCGAGGCCTGTCCCACAGGTGCGAGGACAAGCGCTGCCGATAAAAGTCCGACTGCTGCTAAACCGTATTTCATCTTCGTCTCCTTAAAACTCGCCCTTGTTCTTGAGGCTGGCCCCGCCAGCGAAGTCTTGAGGGCTTGGTTTCTAACTTAACGGTACGGTACCGTTTCATTATGGCAAAAGAAAGACGATTTATATCATTGAATTATATGAATAATTTTATGATTTAGGCAGGTTTAAAACGCGACCCAGGCCACGAATCTAGGCCCGCTTAGGCTGCGATTTCAGGAAGCAGACGAGCCCGAAAAGCACATATCCAAACCAGATCAGGAAGGAAACCCAGGCAGGACCGCCATGCATCGGCGCTGTGAGGATCGCAGATGGAATCGCGGCAACGGCAGCAAGGCGCATCGATGCTTGAAAGCCGGGCGGGATAGACATGAACATGGTGATGAGCTTCACGAAGATCGCGCCGAGAAAAATCCGCACAAACGATCCGATGATGCAGCCGATCAGCATGAAGATGACGATGAGAGGCAGTGCGAGCCCTTCAATCCAGCCACCGATCTTCGCCCACTTCTCCTGCGTGATGATCATATCGGGCGTCTTGCTCAAATCCGTAACGCGCACTTCGGCTTTGTTATGCAACGTCACCATTTTATCGGCGGTGAAAAGCATGATGAGGTGCTCGTCCTGCATCTTCTTCATGAGCTTATCGAGATTCATATCGGTGTAATTGGGATCGACCTCGAATGCCGATGGCACTGTATCCGCAGGCTTTGTGGACTCCGCGGTCGTTTTTGTAGCATCGGCCTTCTTCGGCAATTGAATAATGTAAGGCGTTGCATGATCGATCGACATCTTGCCGCTCTTGAACGTCACGATCGGCATGTTGGTCACGGATTCACGCAGGACGATGGTGCCCTGATAAATCACCGGCATAACGAAGGCTGCGAAGACGAGGAAATTGACGAGGATATTGATGGCGATGAACCGGGCGCCGATGCCTTGGGCCTTCCGCAAAATGTCCGTGTAAAACGCCTTGGAATAGAAGGCTTCGGGAACCTGCTTGAGCGTTTCGATCATGGCACCACCGCTTGTTAAAACCTGCCTTATTACTAAGCCAGAATCGGCATTAAAGACAAATCCGACCCGGACCTATCGTTAGGCTATCGTTTTGGGCGCTTCTTTGCTAAACCGCCCTACGCGCAATTGATTGAAAGTTCACCCTGTGCCGATGCCCGAAACACCCCTGCTCTCCGTCGTCATTCCCTTGCTCAATGAAGCCGGCAACGTGTTGCCGCTGATCGAGGAAATCACGAAGGCACTCAACGGCTACGCGCCGACGGCCAAGAATTTCGAAATCATCTGCGTCGATGACGGCAGCACGGATGCAACTGCACATGAAGTGAAAGAAGCGCGCGCCGCCTATCCGCATGTTCGTCTCGTGCGTCACACAAACCGCCTCGGCATGAGCGCTGCGATCCGTAACGGCATGCGCCATGGTCGCGCACCATGGGCCATGACAATCGATGGCGACCGACAGAATGATCCGGCTGATGCGCCGCGTCTGCTTGACCTCGCATGGGCCAAAGGTCATGACAGAAAAATTCTGGTGGCGGGCATTCGCGTCAATCGCCGCGATACCACCGGCAAGCGCCTCGCCAGCCGCTTCGCCAATCGCATTCGCAAAACGCTACTGAATGACAACTGCCCGGATACCGGTTGCAGTCTGAAAGTCTTCCCGCGCCAGAGCTATCTCGATCTGCCGTTCTTCAACGGCCTGCACCGCTTTATGCCGGCGTTGCTCAAGCTCTATGGGCAC
>DASTLS010000180.1:0-2206 GCA_035714725.1 Alphaproteobacteria bacterium
TCATAAGCCCGCCGTGAATGCGCATGAGATCAACGGGCCGTTCAAGGTCGGCGATATCGACATTATTCCGTTCGTGCAGGATCATGGCGATATGGATAGCCTTGGCTTCCGCTTCGGCGATTTTGCCTATTCGACAGATGTGAAAACACTCGATGAAAATGCATTCAAAACTCTCGAAGGCGTAAAATACTGGATTGTCGATTGCGCGCGCGAAAGCTTTCACCCAACTCATTCGCATCTCGAGCAAACCCTCGAATGGATTAAGCGCGTGAAGCCGAAACAGGCCTATCTCACGCATATGAACCACACTATGGACTATGCCAAGCTTTGCGCCAAACTACCGAAAGGCGTTTTGCCCGCGCATGATGGTCTGGTGATTGAATGCTGAAACGACGCAACGAGAAATGGCCGCGTTATGCCGCTCAGGCAATTCTGTGCCTCGTCGCCGTTATCATTGTTTTGACATTCCGCCACTACGGCATCACGTGGGATGAAGAGCTGCAAAGCCAATACGGCCTCGCGGTTGTCGATTATTATGCGTCAGCTTTCAAAGACCAGCGTTACGCCGAAATTTTTAATCTCTATCTTTATGGCGGCATGTTCGATGGCCTGGCGTCACTCATCGATCGCTTCACGCCCTTTATCGTTTATGAAACACGCCATCTGGTGAATGCGTTCTTCGGCTTGCTCGGCCTTTGGGGCATCTGGCGGCTGGGGCGGTTTATCGGCGGTGGAATAGTCGGATTGCTCTCGCTGATTTTCCTCGTGCTGACGCCGGTTTATTACGGCCACATGTTTAACAATCCGAAAGATATTCCGTTTGCTGCCGGTGTGATCTGGTCGATCTATTTCATGGCGCGCACATTGAGTGAGTTGCCAAATCCATCTGCGTCGCTGATTGCAAAAGTCGGCATAATCTTCGGCCTCACGCTTGGAGAGAGAGTAGGGGGCATCATGCTGCTTCCGTTCTGGCTGGTGCCGATGGGCCTACACGCGATCGAGCCGCTGTGGAAGCACCGTGATATGCCGACGTTCCGCCATGCATGCGCGACCGCATTCCGTTATGGCTGGCGCGTAGTGTTGCCAGCGGCGGCGCTCGCGTATCTCGTCATGCTGATCTGTTGGCCATGGGCGCAGCAGCATCCAATTTCAAATCCGCTTCGCGCGCTGAGTGAGTTCAGCAATTTCCCGCAAGATGTCGAAGTGCTGCTTGATGGAACGACCTATCGCTCGACCGAATTGCCGTGGACCTATGTGCCGCTCTATATCAGCATTCAAACGCCGGAGCTTATTCTGTTGCTGGCTGGCGTCGGGCTTTTGCTGATGCCATGGATGATCCGCCGCATGAGCCTCGCGCAGCAACAAGGTTTATTGCTGATTTTATTAATGGCAGTTGTGCCAGTACTTTATGCCGTTATCCGTCATCCGGCTTTGTATGATACCGCGCGACACTTCCTTTTCGTCGAGCCGCTGATCTGCGTCGTGGCAGCCTTGGCCGCTCGGCATATCTATCTCTGGTGCATGGGTGCCGTTCAGTTGCCGACGGAGCGTCGCGTAATTGCCGGCATGCTGTGGCTGACGCTTGTGGTTTTTGCCGGTGTGCAGATACAGATCATGCGCCAGCTTCATCCGTACGAATATATCTTCATCAACCAGTTCGCCGGCGGCGTGCAGGGCGCCTATGGCCGATATGAGCTGGATTATTGGGGAACATCTTTCAAAGCCGCCACCGAGCAGCTTCAGGCCTATGTCGCCAAGGAAGGCGGCGTGCCATCAGGCAAGATTTACAAGATTGCGATTTGCGGCCCGTGGGATGCCGCCATGATCTATATGCCGCCGGATTACGAACCGGTTGTGGCGAACGAACCGGCAGAATTCTTTTTAGCGACGACGCGCTGGGAATGTCAGAACATGCGACCGGGCAAAGAGATCATTCGCATCAAGCGCCTTGGTGCGCCGCTGGCTGTCGTCAAAGACTTGCGAGGCGGCTTCGAGCATTACGAAGGTAATGAGCACGAAAAGAAGAATCCTTAGCCGGGCGCTTTAGGAGGATTTTGTATTTCCAAAGCTTGCCGTTTGGCCGCCAATACTTGTTCCTTTGCGGTCCAGTAAGCATCAGGAAGCTCGACCTGAGTTCCCGTTTTGAAAATAAGTCGGCCCTGCGTGTAAAAATCGAAAATCGGTAGTGTCGCCTTGAGGGAGCCAA
>DASTLS010000181.1:0-4792 GCA_035714725.1 Alphaproteobacteria bacterium
GATAATGAGCAACGGGCCTTTATATGATTTCGTGCCGCCGACAGCGTTCACAATACGATCGGCGCCGATTTCTTCGGGCTTATCGAGCAGCACCTTGATACCGGCATCGACGCCGTGCGCACCTACAATCATCGGCTCGCATTTGAAGTGATCGCGGCATAATTTCATGAGCGGGAAATTCGCGACCGGTACAACGCTTGCCATAATGGCGCTTGTGATTTTCTCTTTGCCGAGGCCCGCCTGCTGCATCAGCGTATGGAGGAACACCGCATATTCATCGGCGGTGTGTTGGGCGTTAGTCGAGCTACGCCATACACCCACAGGCTTCGAGCCGTCGAACAGCGCAAAGACAATATTGGTATTACCGGCATCAATGGCGAGCAGCATGCTTATCCTATAAAAACATCGCCGGTAGCTATAGCCCGTTCCGAGCCATCCGCCAACTTAAGCCGCAGGTCGCCCGTGGCCCCTAAACCGGCGAATTCGCCCTGCAAAACCTCATTCGGCAGTTTGACGCTGAGAGGGCCCTTTTGGGCGTGTTTCAGCCAATCCTGGCGTATTGGCTCAAAACCATCCTTTTGCATTACGCCATACCAGTGCCTGATATTCTGCAGCAGCATATCGAGGACTTCATCGAGCGTCCGTGCCTTGGCACCTTCCGCGCGGAGCGACGTACTGGGGAATAGTGCCTCCTCCGGATACTCCATGACGTTAAGACCGACACCGACGATTAGCGCATCTCCGACCGTCTCAAGAAGAATGCCGCCGATCTTTTTACCCTCAACCAGAACATCGTTCGGCCATTTCAAAGTGATGTCGGCAACCGGCAAGCACTGACGCACGGTATCGTACATCGCGTTCGCTACCAAAAAACTGTAACAGCCAATTTTTTGCAGCGACTCCTTGGGCCGCAACAAGATCGAGCAGAAAAGATTTCCCGCTGGCGATTGCCATGTGCGGCCATGACGGCCGCGTCCCGCCGTCTGTTGCAAAGCCCAGACAACAAGCCCTTCCGTCTCACCATTTTCAGCGGCGCGTTTCGCATCATCGTTCGTACTACCTGTGATGGGTAGTTTTTGAATGCGCCAAATCACTTGATTGCTCATGCCGATATCTTTATCACGTGCCTTATTCGTTGGTCTTATATTTTACAGGTTTTCAATGCCCAAGGATACGCACGAGACGCATCCGGATCCCGACGCGAAGCCCGTGGATTCGCAGCCGGAAATTTCATCCCCCGCTCTTCCACCCACTCCATCATTCGATTGGAAAGCCGCGAAAAGAGACGCGGGAAAGCGCGCCTTGGCTGCCCATCTTGAATTTGAAGCTAGACGTCGCAAAGAGCTTGATACACACCATAGAAAAATCGGCGAAGATTTGGCTCGCCGCATGCGGCTGGCGCGGCGCACCGGTATGGTTCCTAAACGCTGACTATCCGCCGAGAAAGCTGCGCACAGCTTCACTCGCGTGGCCAATGATCGCAGCCGGCGAGATCGTGAATAACAACATATACACAGCGCCGAGCGTAATGACGGTCTTCACGCCCCAATCAGGCAGCGGATCGATCGGTTCGCGCAATTCATCGAAATACATAACCTTGATAACGCGCAGATAATAGAACGCCGACACCACGCTGCTGAGCAAGCCGATGATGGCCAGTGGCATAAGATGCGATTGCGCGGCGGCGAGGAACACAAAATATTTGCCGAAGAAGCCGGCGAAGGGCGGCACGCCCGCCATCGAGAACATAAAGATCGCCATGGCCAGCGCCAAAACCGGATTGGATTTCGCAAGCCCCGCGAGATCGTCGACCTTTTCCACCATCTTGCCATTCTTGCGCAGACACAAAACCACACCGAACGCGCCAAGCGTATTGGCGAAATAGACCGCGAGATAGATGAGCAAGCCAAGAATGCCCGGCTTGCTTTCAGCCGCGAGGCCCGCCAACGCAAAACCAATATTGGCAATCGAGCTATAGGCCAGAAGGCGTTTGATATTTGACTGCACCAATCCCGCGAAGCAGCCCAACACCATCGAAGCGACCGAGATAAAGACGATGATCTGCTCCCACTGATGGATCATGCCGGAAAATGGCTGCATCAGGAGACGCACCAGCAAGGCAAGCGCGGCCAGCTTGGGGGCTGAGGCAAAAAAGGCTGTTACGGGCGTCGGCGCACCTTCATACACATCCGGCGTCCACATATGGAACGGCACGGCGGCAACTTTGAAGGCCAGCGCCGCGCAGATAAACACCATGCCGATCAAGATGCCGATTGGCGGCGGCGCAGCTTCACGCAGCGCATAGCCGAGATTGACGAAATCGGTCGTGCCCGCATAACCATAAATCAGCGAGATGCCGTATAGGATGAGGCCGGATGATAGCGCGCCGAGCACGAAATATTTAAGGCCCGCCTCGCTCGAACGCGCATCGTCACGCCGGAACGCCGCCAGCACATAAAGCGGCAGGCTTTGCAACTCGAGGCCGACATAAAGCGAGAGCATATCGCTGGCCGAGACCATCAGCATCATGCCGAGCGTCGCGAACAAGATCAGGACCGGATACTCAAACCGCTCCAAGTTTTCCTGCTTCATATATGACCATGACAGCATGATCGAACCGCCGGCTGCGATGAGCATCAACATCTTCATGAAGCGGGCAAAACCGTCATCGACAAACATATTATGGAAGCCGAACGCAGCCACGCTGCCGCCTTCGAGGTGATCGAGCCGGCCGGGGCACAGCATCACGAAGGCTGTGACGGTAAAGCCGAGGATAGCAAGATAACCAACCTGTTTTGCCGCACGATTGCCACAGAAAGCACCGGCGACCAGCAAAAGCATACCGAAAATCGCCATCACGATTTCGGGCATCACGATCATGACTGATTGCGCGTCGTTCATGGCTTAACCTTGGCTGCTGAAACTGCTGGCGCGCTGACATCTTCAATGAGCTTGGCAGTCGTCGGCGCAAACATATTACGGAAGGTGGATGGATAGATGCCAATCCAGAAAACAAAAACGATCAGCGGCACGAACATCGCATATTCGCGGCAATTGAGGTCGGGCATCGCCTTTACATCATCTTTCTCAAGCGGGCCGTAGAAAAGACGGCGATAGAGCCAGAGCATATAGGCAGCACCCAAGATCACACCCGTTGCCGCAACGAATGCATAGGCACTATTGGCGAGATAGGCCCCCTGCATCGATAGGAACTCACCGACGAAGCCACTGGTGCCCGGCAAGCCGACAGAACCTAGCATGAAGATCATGAACACAAGCGCGTAATGCGGCATGTTATTCGCCATGCCGCCATAGCGCGCAATCTCGCGCGTATGGAGGCGGTCATAGACAACGCCGACACAAAGGAAGAGTGCGCCGGAAACGAATGCATGGCTGATCATGACGATCATCGCACCATCAAGGCCGGCCTGGTTCATGCTGAAGATGCCAAGCGTGACGAAACCCATATGCGCGACTGACGAATACGCGATCAGCTTTTTCATATCCGTCTGCACCAACGCGACGAGCGAGGTATAGACGATGGCGATCAGGCTCAAGATCATGACCAGCGGCGCAAAATAATGGCTCGCCTCCGGCAGCATCTGGAGCGATACCCGGATAAAGCCATACCCACCCATCTTCAGCAGCACGCCGGCAAGGATGACGGAGCCCGCTGTTGGCGCTTCCACGTGTGCAAACGGCAACCATGTATGGAACGGCCACATCGGCGTTTTCACGGCGAATGAGGCGAAGAATGCAAGCCACAGCCACTTGGCCATCGGCATCGCGAATTTATTGCCCATCATCGCGGTCATATCGGTTGTGCCGAGCTGCAGCACCATCGCGAAGATGGCGGCGAGCATCAGGACCGAGCCCAGGAAGGTGTAGAGGAAGAATTTATAAGCAGCATAAGTGCGCTTCTCGCCGCCCCACACGCCGATGATCAGATACATAGGTATCAGCACGCCTTCGAAGAATAGGTAGAACAGCACGAAATCGAGCGCCGTAAACATGCCGACCATCATGGTCTCGAGCACCAGCAGCGCGATCATGAATTCCTTCACGCGCTTCTTCACGCCGCCGATGGCCGACAGAATGCAGATCGGCGTCAGGAATGTAGAAATCAGCACAAACCAGAGCGAGATGCCGTCGATGCCCTTGATATAGGCAATATTATAAGACGGCATCCAGACATAATGCTCGACCAGCTGCATGCCGGAATTGTTCGGGTCGTAATAACAGAAGATGCTCAGCGATGCGATAAAGGTCGCAACCGAGAAAATCAGCGCGAGCGCTTTCGACAGTTTGATCGAGCCTTCCTGATCATCGCCGCTGCGCGCGAACAGCATAATGAGCAACGCGCCAACAAGCGGCAAGAACGTAACGATACTGAGAATGGGATAGGTCGTTGTCATGTTACGATTTCACCCAGAACCATGTGACGAAAGCCGCGACGCCAATCACCATGGCGAACGCGTAGTGATAAACATATCCGGTCTCAAGATCTGAAACGCGCTTGGCAATACGCGAGGCAAGGCGCGCCATGCCATCGGGACCGAAGCCATCGATCGTCGCTTCATCGCCGCCATGCCAGAAAATTACACCGAGGCGCTGCGCAGTGCGGACGAACACGACGTTATAAAGCTCGTCGAAATAGTATTTGTTGAAGACGAGGCGATAGAGGCCGCCGAGAGCATTCGCCAGCTTGCCCGGCAGTTCCGGTTTCCACCAATAGAAGATGTAGGCACAGATGATACCGGGCCCAGCTGCTGCGATGAGCGGCAACAATTTT
>DASTLS010000182.1:0-8731 GCA_035714725.1 Alphaproteobacteria bacterium
AACTCACGAAGAAGCCGTTCGGCGTCAACCTCATCACCATGCATCCGCAGCTGGAAGAGCTCGTCGCCGTCTGTCTCGAGGAAAAAGTCAGTCACATCGTTTTGGCAGGTGGCTTGCCCCCGGCCCCCGCCGTCAAAAAAGTGAAAGACGGCGGCGCTAAGCTGATGTGCTTCACCCCTACGCCTGCGCTCGGCAAAAAACTTATTCGCATGGGCGCGGACGCCCTCATCATCGAAGGCATGGAAGCGGGCGGACATATCGGACCCGTCAGCACCTCCGTCCTCGCGCAAGAAATTTTGCCGGAGATACGCGACGTTCCGGTTTTTGTCGCAGGCGGTATCGGTCGCGGCGAAGCGATTGTCTCATACCTCGAGATGGGCGCATCCGGTGTTCAACTCGGCACGCGCTTTGTGTGCGCCACCGAATGCATCGCGCATCCGAAATTCAAACAAGCCTTCATTCGCTCGGCAGCACGTGATGCCATTCCTTCGGTCCAACTCGACCCGCGCTTCCCCGTCATTCCCGTTCGCGCCATCGCGAACGAAGGCGGCAAGAAGTTTATGGAGAAGCAGCGCGAGGTCATCGACCGTTTCGATAAAGGCGAACTGACCAAGGAAGCCGCCCAACTCGAGATCGAGCATTTCTGGGCCGGCGCCCTCCGCCGCGCCGTGATCGACGGGGATGTTGAAACCGGTTCCGTAATGGCTGGGCAAAGCGTCGGCATGGTCGGGAAGGAACAACCCACAGCCGAGATTCTGGCCGAGCTTTTGCAGCAAGCAGAAAGTGCTTTGCATCAAAGACATAAGCCCAAGTCTTAAAGCAAGCTTTGATTGCCTTTTAAGATGGAATTGCATAGATTCCCTGCATGACAACGCAGCGCCGCCCAACATCCCAAAACTCCCGTTCCCGCAGTGGCCAAGGCCAAAGCGGCCCCGTGACCGTGTCCACGAATCCGGAACCGACACCGGAGCAGCCGAAGCCGCAGCAGGTCGAACGTATTGGCGATTTGCTGAAACGCATCCGCTTGGAGCGCGGCGACGATCTGCAACAGATCGCTGACTACCTTTGCATTCGTCGCAGCTTCCTCGTGGCGCTCGAGAACAACCGATATGACGAATTTCCAGCCGATGCTTATGTCATCGGCTTCTTGCGTTCTTACGCGAGCTTCCTAGGCGTCGACAGCCGCGAAGCGATTGATCGCTACCGTAGCGAGATGGCAGGTCGCCGCAAAAAACCGGCACTGATGATCCCGACGCCGATCACCGAAGGCCGCACGCCATCCGCACTTATCATGGCCGGCGCCGCCGTCGCTGCACTTCTGGTCTACGCACTTTGGTACGGCCTCTCGAGCTCCGACCGTTCGACCGTTTCCACACCACCGGCACTTCCGTCTGCAACAGCAGATGCTACAGGCGATGCAGCATCGCAAGGCATCGCGCTTTCGGCATTGCCGCCGGAATCGATGCCCTCCGGCTCTTCGTCGCCAGCAACATCGTCAACAGCTCAAAGTACAACACCGGCGCAAACCGCGACGACGGCTGCAACAGTTGCTCCACCGCCGCCTGTTTCCAACGCACCTATCCCCGCATCCATCCCTGTTGGCGCTCAGCCTGCCGGTATTCCGATTGCGGCACCTGCACCACCAAGCGGCTTGCAGCCGGTGGACGTCAAACAAGTCAATGCAGCTCCCGTTCCTCCGCCGTCCGATTCCGATGGCACTGATGCGAATAAAGACGCTCCGAAAGACACGTCGAAGGATGCAGCGAAAGACACAAGCAAGGATGTTGCAAAGGATAAAGACAAAGACGCGAACAAAGATGCGCATCTTGTCATCCGCGCCGAGCAATCGACCTGGGTTCTCATCACCGACAGCAAGGGCCACCCGGTTTACGACCACGTGATGAAGCCGGGCGAAACCTTCAAAGTGCCGCGCACGCCGAATTTGAGCCTGACGACTGGCAACGGCATGGGCATCATCCTCAGTCTGGACGGTACCGACCTGCCGCATATCTCGAGCGGCTCGTCCCATGTGGTACGCAATATCCCGCTGGATGATGCGCATCTGAAGAATATGCCATCCAACTCGGATGACTAAAAAACCCAGCAAAATCCGGGCTTTCCAGCATTTCCGATAATTTTGCGCAACTAATGGAAAGGGGCTATATAATGCCCCTAAATCATTGTGCAACAGGCCCAAAGCGCCTGCCGGAGAGACGTTAAGATGAGTCACGATAACGCCCAAGCCTATCGCCCCTGGCGCGAAATTAACCGCCGCAAGAGCCGCCAGATTAAGGTCGGCGATGTGCTGATCGGCGGCGATGCGCCGATTGCCGTGCAATCGATGACCAACACTTTGACATCCGATGCCAAGGCGACGATCGAACAGGTCCGCCAGATGGAAGAAGCGGGTGCCGATCTCGTTCGCGTTTCCTGCCCCGATGAAGAGTCGACGGCTGCGCTTCCCGAAATCGTGAAGGCCGCGAAAGTTCCCATCATCGCCGACATCCATTTCCACTATAAGCGCGGCATCGAAGCTGCCAAAGCTGGCGCCGCCTGCCTTCGCATCAATCCCGGCAATATCGGTTCGCCCGAGCGCGTGAAGGAAGTCGTGCAGGCCGCGAAAGATCACGGTTGCGCCATGCGCATCGGTGTCAACGCCGGCTCGCTCGAACAGGAACTGCTCGAGAAGTATGGCGAGCCCTGCCCCGATGCGATGGTCGAAAGCGCCATGCGTCACGCCAAGATTCTTGAAGATCACGATTTCTTCAATTTCAAGATCAGCGTGAAGGCGTCTGACGTATTCCTTTCAGTCGCCGCTTATCAGGCGCTCGCAGAAGCTTGCGATTATCCTTTGCATATCGGCATTACCGAAGCGGGCGGTCTGCGCGCCGGCACCGTGAAAAGCTCTATCGGCCTGGGCATGCTGCTCTGGTCTGGCATCGGCGACACGCTCCGCGTTTCGCTTTCCGCCGATCCGGTTGAAGAAATCAAAGTTGGCTACGAGATGCTGAAGTCGCTCGGCCTGCGCCGTCGCGGCGTCACTGTCATTTCTTGCCCGTCATGCGCACGTCAGAATTTCAACGTCATCAAGACGGTCGAAGTTCTCGAAGAACGTCTGGCACATATCACCACGCCGATGTCGGTTTCCGTCATCGGTTGCGTTGTGAACGGCCCCGGCGAAGCGCTCATGACCGATATCGGTTTTGCGGGCGGCGGCAAAGGCACCCATCAGGTCTATATCAAAGGCCAGACGGATCACCGTTTGAAAGACGAAGATATCGTCTCGCACCTCGTCGGCCTTGTCGAAAAACGCGCCGCTGAGATTGAAGCTGAGAAGGCGCAAGTCGAACAAGCGGCGGAATAAACATGAAAGCGTTATCCGCCGACGCCAGAACCGTTCTCGATAAAATTTATGAATGCGTCGTAGCAAAAGATCAGGGACGCATAACCCTTGCCGACCTTACCATGTTGCTCCAAATAGAGCCTTTAAAACTCGGCAAAGCGCTGCGCGAGATATACGAAAACAATCTCATTGTTACCGATTTCAGCCCGCTTCACAAACCCAATGAAGAGTCGCGCAAATTTTTCAGATCGGTGAGTTTCTGGGAAGGGCTTGATTACGATCTGCTTCACCTGCGCCTTCGCACCAAACATGAACTCAATAATTTTATCCGCCTGACAATCGGGAAGTATATGCCGCTCAAAGCTGCATGGAACGATCCTCTCCGAACTTTTACCGATGTAGCACAAGCAATTGGCCGCAGCCATGTAGCAGAGTCTGTGCCGTCTCAAAATTCCGCACGATCATACATGCATGCGCAGGTCGCGCTTGCAAATTCAAACATGCCTATTTTTGCAGAGCATTATGACACCGCCATTTTGTTGACTCCTAAGGGTCGCAAGCTCTGCACTCCCCCATCGGCTCCATCCGGCGCAAAAGCTGCGCTTTAGATTATGTCCCTCACCGAGAAACTTTCCAGCGTTCTGGCGCGGCATGATGAATTAAATCATGCATTGGCGCAGCCGGGCATCGCCGCCGATAAATTCCGCGACATGTCGAAAGAATATTCCGATCTGACGCCAATTGTCGAAGCTGTGAATGAGCTGAACCGAGCGCAGCAGGAATTCGCCGATGCCGAGAGCATGTTGGGCGATCCGGAAATGAAAGCCGAAGCGCAGCAGGAAATCGACCGCCTCAAGCCACTCATCCCCACGCTTGAGAAGCAGGTGCAGCGGCTGTTGCTGCCGAAGGATATTGCCGACGAACGCAACGCCATCCTTGAAATCCGCCCCGGTGCCGGCGGTGACGAGGCCGGTCTCTTCGGCGCCGTGCTGTTTGAAATGTACCGGAAATACGCCGCTGTCCGCGGCTGGAAGTTTGAAGTGCTCGAGCTCGCGCATAACGATGTCGGCGGCCTCAAGGAAGGCGTGGCTGAAATCACCGGCAAGGGCGTTTTCGCACGCCTGAAGTTCGAGAGCGGCGTTCACCGCGTGCAGCGCGTGCCGACGACCGAAGCCTCGGGCCGCGTGCATACATCCACAGCCACTGTCGCTGTATTGCCCGAAATGGAAGAAGTCGATGTGAAGATCGATGATAAAGATTTGAAGATCGACGTGTTCCGCGCCTCCGGCGCCGGCGGTCAGCATGTTAACAAAACCGAAAGCGCCGTGCGCATCACGCATTTGCCGACCGGCATTGTCGTCGCCATGCAGGATGAGCGCTCGCAACATAAGAACAAGGCCAAAGCGATGAAGATTCTTCGCGCCAAGATGTATGAACAGCAAGCGACTGCGATTGCATCGGCCCACGCCGCCGAGCGTAAAAGTCAGGTCGGCACCGGCGATCGGTCCGAGCGCATACGCACGTATAACTTCCCGCAAGGCCGCGTCAGCGACCATCGCATCGAAACAACGCTTTACAAAATCGACGATGTGATTAACGGTACCGCACTCGATGATTTCATCGACGCATTAATCACGCAGGACGAGGCAGAGAAGCTTGCAACCCTCATCGGCCAATAACGCGCGGCTCCGGCTCGACGATTTCACCTCAGCCGCCGTTGCGCGCCTGAAGGATGCCGATATCGAGAGCGCCGATCTGGATGCACGCATTCTGATCGCCCACGGCCTCAAGCTCGATCGCGCGCAATTACTGACACAAGGCCAGCGCGAGCTGTCGCATAAGGAATTTCAGGAACTCACCAGTTTCATCGAATGCCGCGCGCGGCATGAGCCCGTCGCCCGCATCATCGGCGAGCGCGAGTTCTGGAGTCTTCCTTTCGGCCTCAACGAGGCAACGCTCGAGCCGCGTCCGGATAGCGAAACGCTTGTCGAAACCGTCCTGAAGAAAATCAAAGACAAGAACGATAACTTCAAAATCATCGATCTTGGCACCGGCACCGGCTGTCTTTTGCTGTCGCTTTTGCACGAACTGCCGAATGCTACCGGTTTTGGTGTGGACATTGTGCCGCGCGCGGTCGAACAGGCGGAAGCGAATGCTCAAAATCTTCGGCTCGATAACCGCGCCTCTTTCATGCTCGGCAACTGGCTCGATAAAATCGACAGCAAGTTCGATATCATCATCTCGAACCCGCCATATATCTCATGGAAGGAAATTCCGGAGCTGATGCCGGAAGTACGCGAGTTCGATCCGATGCAGGCGCTCGACGGCGGCAAGGATGGTCTTGAGCCCTACCGCGCCATTATCCCATTCCTGTCACAGCACTTGCGCGCCGATGGCATCATAGCCTTTGAAATCGGTAAGGGTCAGGCGACGGCCGTGTCCGCCATGCTAAAAGATTATTATTTTATCGGCATTGAAACGCACAAGGATTTAGGCGGCATCGAGCGCGTTGTGACAGCCCACTTAGATAAGAACGCGTAAGTTACATGCCCTGATAATTGGGGCCGCCGCCGCCTTCGGGCACACACCAATCTATATTCTGCGTCGGGTCTTTGATATCGCAGGTTTTGCAATGAACGCAGTTCTGCGCATTGATTTGCAGACGAGGATTGTTGCCGTCGGCATCGCGCACGATTTCATATACACCTGCCGGGCAGTAACGCGATTCCGGTGAGGCGTATATATTCAGATTGATATCGATGGCCTTCTTCGGATCGCGCAACTTCAAATGCGCGGGCTGGTTTTCTTCGTGATTGGTGTTGGAGAGAAAAACCGACGACAAGCGATCAAAGCTGAATACGCCATCCGGCTTCGGATACTCAATCTTTTTGCATTCTTTCGCGGGCTTCGTCTGTTTGAAATCGGCGTGATTGCGGAAAGTCCATGGCGCCCGGCCGCGGAACAGATAGGTATCGATGGCGCTGTAAATCAGGCCTGCGAAGAGCCCGAGGCGAAAGGACGGGCGGATGTTCCGCACCTCATACAGCTCTTTCCATAGCCACGACTTTTCAAGCCGCGCGCGATAGTCGGAGACTTCAGGCACGGCACTGCCGATTGTTAGGTGATTAAATAAAGCTTCAGCAGCAATCATGCCGGATTTCATCGCGGTATGATTGCCTTTAATTTTTGGCACATTAAGGAAACCGGCTGTATCGCCGATCAAAAGGCCGCCGGGAAATGTAAGCTTGGGAATAGATTGATAGCCGCCTTCGTTGAGCGCGCGGGCGCCGTAAGAAATGCGCTTGCCGCCTTTCAGCAATTGCTTGATCAATGGATGCGTCTTGAAACGCTGGAATTCTTCGTAAGGCGAGAGATAGGGATTTTGGTAATCGAGGCCGACGACAAAGCCAATCGAAACCAGATTTTGCCCATAGTGATAAATCCATGAACCGCCATAGGTCGCAGCGTCCATCGGCCAGCCGATGCTGTGTTGAACGTAGCCCGGCTTATGCTTCGTGGACTCGATCTGCCAGATTTCTTTGACGCCAAGACCGTAAGTCTGCGGGTCACAGCCATTACGCAGATCGTATTTATCCATCAGCATTTTGGTGAGGGATCCGCGGCAACCTTCGGCGAAAACCGTTTGCTTCGCTTTCAGCTCGACACCGCGCGCGAAATGGTCCGTCGGCTGGCCGTCTTTACCGATGCCGACATCGCCGGTCGCAACGCCGATGACTTTATTACCGTCATAGAGAATTTCAGCGGCGGCAAAGCCGGGATAAATCTCGACGCCGAGAGCTTCCGCCTGCCCTGCCAGCCATTTACCGAAATAGCCGAGGCTGATGATGTAATTGCCGTGATTGTTCATCTGCGGCGGCGTGGGGAACGGCATACTGCCGCTTTCGGTCAACAGCACAAAATGATCTTCAGTGACTTTATCTTTCACCGGAGCATCAAGCTCTTGCCAATTGGGGAACAGCTCGTTCAGCGCGCGCGGCTCGAGCACAGCGCCCGACATCAGATGCGCGCCGACTTCGGAACCTTTTTCGACGATGCAGACGGAAAGCTCTTTACCTTTTTCCGCTGCCAGTTGTTTAAGACGGATGGCACAGGAAAGGCCGGACGGGCCAGCACCAACGATGAGGACGTCATATTCCATGACATCGCGGGGGGTTTGGCGTGGGTCGTCAGTCATCCGGATCATCCTTTAAAGAGGATGATCAGTTTAACCCCTGCCCTGCCGATGCCGCAAGTTTGGGCTTATTCGGCGATAATAACGCCTTTGGCCGTATCGGCATGGTATTCGCCGATGAAGTTGTAGGAGCCTTTATCAAGCGCCTGCAGCTTCACCACACCGTGGCGAGCGCCGGGAATGACCTTCTCAACCTGCAGATCGGACGAATCGAACTCTTCCGCCATTGAATCCTTATTCTCAACCTGAATGACCACCGGCTTGCCGGCGGGCACATGGATTGTGTCCGGGTCGAACTTATGATTGACGATGCTGAGGCTGACGCTCGTCGCCGCATCATCCGCTTGCACAGATGTCGCGAAGAGAACCGCCAGTGTTGCCAGCAATACGAGTTTGAAGGTCTTCATCACTACTCCTTTGAATGCGCCTCTTAGAAGGCAAGAGTATAGGACAGCGACGGACCAAAGCCCCAGCTGCCGACACCGGCAATGTGAGTGTGATTGATGCCAGCGCCAACATCAAGATGTTCCATGACTGTGTAGGTAAGCGTCAGGTTCTCCTGTGTATCGGTATCGGTGAGAGCGCCTTCGCTCTTACGCAAGCCCCCTGCTGCTGCCAATTGCCAACGGCCATCCGTAAAATTCAGGCCGCCAACAGCATAATGACGCTCAAGCCCTGCGATATTCTGGAAATTGTCGAAATGCGTATATTCCAGGAAAGGCGTCACGCCGATGCGCGAGGTCAAAGGAATGCCGTCGCCGCTCGGGTCATAAGAAGCGCCGAAGGATTCACCCAATTCTGTGCGACCGGTCGGATCATCGGTTTCTTCACGCGTCAGCGATGCCTGATAAGTCAGGCCTTGCTCCGCATGGCCGCCGCGGATGGCTGCCGTGAAGCTGTTAAGGCCGCCGGTGTTCGACGGGCCGAACGCGCCGCGTGTGTAGAGGCGGAGACGGTCGGCATTCGGATCGTCAAGCGCAGGGCCTGAAATCAGAGATGTCGAAAGCAGGCTGGTGTCGAGGTAATAGGTTTCCAACGACACGCGCAGATTCTTCAGCATGCCAAGATCTTCGATCTTGTACTGAACGCCGAGGCCGATGCGCTCATCTTGCTCATAATCCGTGCCGAAATTGTAGAATTGGCCCGGCGTCTGCTCATAGGCAGAGCCGAAATTCGGGTGGATCTTACCGCCATAG
>DASTLS010000183.1:0-3975 GCA_035714725.1 Alphaproteobacteria bacterium
GCCTATCTAACGGTGCCGTTTGGATGGGATGGCTGGTTTATCGACGGTGCCGGTGCCGGCATCGGCGTCACGATCAAGATCGCGCAGCAAGTGGCCTCATGGCCTTATTCGATTGTCTACCTGCCCGCGATGCCGGCTTTCGCATTGATCGGGATTGTGATGGGCGGTTTGTGGCTCTGCCTTTGGAAAAAACGCTGGCGGTACCTCGGCCTTGTGCCGATTGTCTGCGCGGCGCTTTATCCACTCTACACGCCGCAGCCGGATTTCATGGTCTCTGCCGACGGCAAGGAATGGGCCGCGAGGTTGGATGACGGCAAGCTCGCCGTCTCCAATCTCGATCACGATAAATTCACGACCGAGCAGTGGCAGCAGCGGCTCGGCAATATCCCGATGCTGGATGTCGACGAATTGCCGCCAACCGAGAAGCAAGTGCAGTGTGACGATGCCGGATGCATCTATCATCATGGCGATAAAGTGATCGCCATGCCTCAGGTGGAGTCTGCAGCGCTTGAAGATTGCGAACGTGCCGATCTGGTCGTAGCGCCCTTTACAATAAGTGACGAATGCAGTGCTGAAGCTATCGATGATCCCGAGCTGTGGCATCATGGCGCGCATACTGTCCGCTTCGATAAAGGCGCGATGGAGATCAAATATGCGCGCAATAAGCGTGGTCTAAGGCCTTGGTCGGCGGGCTGGAAAAACCCGGAATAGAAGGCTAATCTTGCTCCATGCCGGTATGGAGACCTTCAATGGATACATTTAATCTTCTGTTCATCGCACCGCTTTGGGCGATTGTGTCGACGCAGCTTTTGTTCGAAGCCGTGATCGAGTTCGTAAATATCTTCATTCACCTCGCCGGAATTTTCCGCCGCCGCGTCTCGGTCAAATACAGCATCGAGGAAATGGCGCTCTCCTTCGGCTCCGTCGTTCTCTATCTCATTCTGATCGGTGCCGGGCTCTGGCTGCTGTCGGAAAAGATTCCGTTCCATTGGACGGAAGCGAACAAGCTCATGTATGGCGTGTTCTGCGTCTTCTCGTCGCTCTATGCGATTTCACGCATGCCGACAAAATGGAGCCAGACATGGCGCGAAGCGACCGAGCCGAACACGCTTCAGCAGCGCCGCAGCCATCTTGAACATGAAAAGGAAGTTTAAGGCTTAGTACTGGCGTACAAGTCCGACGAGCTTGCCCTGCACTTTAACTTGGTCGGGACCGAAGCTGCGGGTTTTGTAGTTTTTGTTGGCGGGCACCAGATCAACCTGATTACCGCGTTTTTGCAGGTATTTCAGCGTCGCTTCGGAATCTTCCACCAAAGCCACGACAATCGCGCCGTTTTCGGCGGTATCACACTTTTTGATAATAACGCGGTCGCCATCCATGATGCCGGCTTCGATCATTGAATCGCCCGAGATCTCGAGCGCGTAATGATCGTTCGGGTCAACGCGACCGTTGCGGGCCGAGGCGATCAGGCCGACCGGCACATCGATATTGGTATTGAACTCGCGCAGCGCCTCGATCGGCGAGCCGGCAGCTATGCGGCCATAAAGTGGGAGCGAGACGATTTGCGCAATCGCGGCCATGCTTGGCATCGGCACATCGGAAGGTACACCGCGGCCTTTCTTGGCGAGGCTCTTCGGCTTGGCGTCGACGCCTTCAGGCATGCGAGTAATTTCGAGCGCTCGGGCGCGGTGGGGCAAACGCTTGATAAAGCCGCGCTCCTCAAGCCCTGTGATCAGCCGGTGAATGCCGGATTTGGAACGGAGACCCAGGGCATCCTTCATTTCATCGAAGGAGGGCGGAACGCCATCGCTTGCCATACGGTCGCGAATGAGGATCAGAAGGTCTTTTTGTTTACGCGTGAGCATGGGAAACCCCGCCGAAATGAGGAGAACATCGTTGCTAAAATGTTCTACTTTAGTTCTTATGACTTGTCAACCGCGATATTATCGATAAGGCGGGTTTTGCCGATGCGGACGGCGGCCAGTAGCCGGGCTGGGCGTTTGACGGCATCAATGGGCTCAAGCGTTTCAGCATCCGTAAGGCGCAGGTAATCGACCTCGAAACCAGCCGTTTTCATCTTCTCGATACCAGCCTTGAGGGCCTCCTGAATATTGCCGCCGCCAGCAATAGCGAGTGCGGTATCAGCCAGACTTTGCGGCAATGCGAGCGCTTTCTGGCGTTCTTCCTTCGAGAGATAGGCGTTGCGTGACGAGAGAGCGAGGCCGTCCTGATCGCGCACGGTGCGAATGCCCGCGATATGAATGGGGATGTTGAGATCGCGTACAACATGCCGCACGACCGTCAGTTGCTGGAAATCTTTTTCGCCGAAGAAAGCGATGTCCGGCATGATTTGAAGCAAAAGTTTTACAACGACTGTTGCGACGCCATAAAAGAAGTGCGGACGAAATTCGCCTTCTAAAACTTTTGCGAGTGGGCCCGGATCGATTTGCGTGGCAAAGCCTTCGCCATACATCTCGTCCGCTTCCGGCATATAGAGGAGATCGCATCCGGCATCGGCCAGCATCTTGCGGTCGGCTTCCGGCTGGCGCGGATATGTCGCGAGATCTTCCGTCGGCGCAAACTGTGTTGGGTTCACAAAGATGGAGACGATTGAGCGTTTCGCATATGTCCGCGCGGCATCGACAAGAGCCATATGACCCGCATGAAGTGCGCCCATGGTGGGCACAAAAGCGACGCTGTCGCCGGCTTCGCGCCAGCTCAGGAGAACATGGCGCAATTCACGGAGAGAGGAGACGATCTGCATTCCCGCGCCTATTTGGCGGCGAGGATCATGATCATCTGCCGGCCTTCGAAGCTCGGCTCGGACTCGACCTTGCTGATCGGATCCAACTCGGTGCGCACTTTTGCGATCACTTGCTGTGCGACATCTTGATGCGCCATTTCGCGGCCACGGAAACGCAAGGTGATCTTCACCTTGTCGCCTTCTTCCAAAAAGGCCTTAGCGGCTTTCATCTTGATGGCGAAGTCATGGTCGTCGATTGTGGGGCGCAGCTTGATCTCTTTGAGTTCGATCACTTTCTGCTTCTTGCGCGCCTCGGCGGCCTTCTTCTGCATTTCATATTTGTATTTGCCGTAATCCAGCACTTTGCAAACTGGCGGATCGGCATTCGGTGAAATTTCAACGAGATCGAGACCGGCTTCTTCAGCGAGGGTCATGCCTTCGCGGACGGTCATAACACCGCGCATTTCGCCATCGGCATCGACTACTCGGATTTGTTTGGCAAGGATGGCGGCGTTAACGCGCGGGCCATCGTCTTTTTCACGGCGGGGCGCATCTGAGCGGTCCCGGTTCATGGGTGGGCGGACTACGATGTTAGGCTCCTCTTATGGTTTCGGATGGGCTTGCCTCTCTTATATGGGCACGCCGCAAGCCGCGTACAATCAATGAAATTAGGGCTTTCGTCAATGGAATAGAGCCTAAACCCGCATAATCAGGGCGGTTGTTGCAACTATTGCCGGTTTCTATAAATAGGGGGCAATTACTGGGAAATATTTCAATGTCGCTGCAAAATGATGTGCCGGTCGAATTTTATAGAAAACTGTTTCTGATCCTTTCCGAGGGCGGCCTTACGCATGCCGAAATTTCGGAAGTCGCAGGTTTCTCGGCGCGCCAGCTTTATCGCATCAAGCCCCAAATGGGTGTAACGACAAAGAAAAATTACAGGGTTCCCCCGGATGTGAAAGAGGCCGCAAAACGAGTCGGACATGAAATGATGGCAGATTGGCGGGCCGAGCTGACTATGCGTGTGCAAGCGGAAACTTTACGCACACAGGCCGAAGAAGAGAAACAGAAAATATCCGCCATGTCTGAGGCGCAGAAAGAAAGGCGCACAACAGCCCGGCGGCTGGTGGTTTATAATTGGCTCACCAACGCCAACCGATTGACCCGCACAGGCTACAAGCCTGCACGTTTGGACAGGTCGCATATAAATAAACGGCGCCTTGCTCTTATGG
>DASTLS010000184.1:0-11084 GCA_035714725.1 Alphaproteobacteria bacterium
TTTGCAATTATCATCCGGCGCGGCTTTGGTCTTCGAAGTGAAGAAGGTTTTAGGCGAAGCGCCCTATCAATATTTCCGCGGCGTGGGCATGCGTTGTGCCCTGTTTGCAAGCCTTTCTTATGCGCTGAAGCATGACCTGCCGATTAAGGCGACCGTCGGTCCGCTCGAGATGGAAAGGGGGATGGATGCAGCCGCTTAAAGCCATACCCCTCGAAGATACGGAGATCGAAACCGGCTGGGAACGGGACGATCTTTCCGGCATTCATTATCGCTTGCCGCTCACGCCCTATCGCGGTGCCGATTTCTCGCGCAAATGTTTTATCTTTCCGGGACAAAGCGCGGCGCAGCCTGGCATGGGTCGTGAAGATCTTCAGCGTTTCGAAGTCCTGCAAAAACGTTTTGCTTTTGCGGATTCGCTTGCTGCTGCGCGCGGCATTCCGGCGCCGTCTCTTTATATCCGTACGCCCGATCGCGTGGCACCGGAATATATTCCGCTCATTCAATGCCTCAGCCTTTTCACCATGAGCGTTGGCTTGTTCGAACTTCTGCTTGTGAACAACGAACGTCCTGCGCTCTTTACCAGCCATAGTTTCGGCGAATATGCAGCCTTTGTCGCAAGCGGCATCTCAAGCTTCGAAGACATGTTCGATATCGTCTACATGCGCGACAAGCTTTCGCCGTCACCTTCGACAGCTGGCGCCATGATTGCAGTAAGCGCCGGCGCCGATATTGTGAAGCAGATCTTGCGCGATACGCCTGCCATCATCGCCAATCGCAACAGCCCTTATCAGACAGTCGTTTCAGTTACGCCAGATCACGTGAAGGTGACGCTTGCGGCGCTGAAGCGCGAAGGGCTCGCCGCTAAACATCTGGACTCTATTCCGCAGCCCTACCATTCGCCGATGTTGGCGGAAACGGCTGAAAAACTTGCAGAATATGTGCGTTCGAAGCGCATCACATTCCGCGCGCCACGCGTGCCAATGCTGTCATCCGTTTCGGGCAAAATGATCACGCCTGAGAATTTTGCGCCGTCCGAAATCGTTAATTTGATCGCGAAGCAATTGACGGCGCCGCTCGATTTCATCGGCCAAATCCGTACGGCGGCAAGCAATGAGGTGCGGAATTTTGTCGAGCTTGCGCATCACAAAACCTGCACGCCGTGGGTAAAAGACATTCTGCAGGGTGAGAGTTTCAAAATTTCTGTGCCACCAGTTTTGGCGCCGCCACCGATTGTCGCGCCTAAGGGCGGTGCTCGTAGTTTCGATTCCAAGCTCATCGGTTTCCTGAATAAGGTTGTTTCATCCGTCACCGGCTATTCGATTGAGGAAATTTCGCTCTCGAATAATTTTCAGGAAGATCTTGGCATCGACTCGATCAAGAAGGCGCAGATCGTTTTCAATTTCCTCGAAGGGCAGGGCGATTTCTCGATCGATGTTCAAGACAATAATGTGATGAACAAGATCCGTACGATCGAAGATGTGCTTGCCTGGTACACGAAAGATAAAGACGGCGATGCGGCCGCGGCAGGTGCTGCCAAATTCATGCGTCATGGTGCGGAATGGATTGCGCAGCCGCAAACCAATATCGATCATCTGTTTGAACGCGCGCCGCACAAAGCGGCATGGCTGTCGCTTTCTGCTGTGCCTCGGAATTTCGCGGATATTCTAGCGCAGTCGCCATCCGATGTGATTTTCTATGATGACGGCGGCGCCGTTGCGTTCGAGGATATTCTCGCTGCGGTTCAGGAAAACTACCTAAAAATCAAAGGCTTAAACCTGGCTTTCGTGAGCTCCGATGCGTCAAAGCCGGAAGCACGCGGCCTCGATGGCTTTTTCAAATCCCTCGCGCGTGAATTGCAAAGCACGTTCCGCTCAATCTTATTCGATGAGTTCGATAAAGCACGCGATGCCGCACTAGTCGAAAAGGAATTGGGTCTGCCTTTTACGCGCGCAGTCCGTTTTGCCAAAGACATCCGATATGTTTTTGCGGCACCTGTTCGCCCTGCGCCGGCAAAAGCTGCTGCGCCTGTTATCACGGTTGCTGCTATCGGTGGCGCGCGCGGCATCACACGCGCAATTCTCAAAACTCTGACCGTACATGGCACGAAGAATATTTATATTCTTGGTCGCCGAGCCGCCGCCGATGCCGAAGAGAATTTAAAACCCTTGCGGGCAACCGGCGCGGCTATTCACTACATGGCCGGTGATGCTGCCGATCGCGATGTGCTTGAGAAATTCCTGACCCATGCTACCGAGACAAGCGGGACGATTGATCTTCTCCTTCACGGCGGCGGCAACGAATATTCGGGCTTTGTGCATAAACAAACGCCGGACCATGTGCGCCGTCAGCTCGATGTTAAACTTGACGGCACACGTCACCTGATCGAACTCACCCGCAATTTGCCGATTGAAAAAGTTATTTGCTTCGCTTCGATGGCGGGCGAATGGGGTAGTCTTGGCCAATCCGTCTATGCCTATGCCAATGCGACGATGAGTTATATGTGCGAACAGGCGGCTCGCGAAGGATTGCCGTTTCAGTCTATCGCCTGGCCCGCATGGGATCGCGTCGGTATGACAGAAAATATGGATGTTTATCGCCAATTGGCGCTGAGTGGCCTGCGCTTTCTTGACCCCACGGTCGGTTGCCAGCTTTTTATGGAAATGCTCGCCGACTCTGCCACCCGCAGCGCTGTTTTCGATGAGGCGGATGCCAAATATTATGATGAATTGACTGTTCCGGCTCTCCGCGATGTTTTCCCGGAAAGCGTCGAGCTCAAGCCGTCCATGCATCTCAACCACTGGACACTGGACGCCATGCCGGATTTGCAGCATCACGTTATTCTCGAGAATATCGTGGCGCCGATTTCGCTGTCGCTTGCCACCTTCCTGCATCTTGGTTTTTTCCGTACCGGGAAAACCTGCCGCCTCGTGAATATCACGACATCTTCTTTCATTCCGATGCATAAGAAGGATTCGCCTTACTTCCTCAACTTCCATCAAACGGATGAGGAGATAAAAGCGGAAGTGCGTTCGAATGAATCTCACATCGAAGCGCAGATCATGCCGCTTCAGGATTACGAACATCCGCGCGGGCATTTTGCGATGCCGAAGAATGTCGAGTTCGTTGAGGACAAGCAGAAGGACTACGACGATTGCAAGCTGGCGTTCCAGGTTACAAAAAATACCTATAAAGCCGCCGGCGGCTTCTCATGCGCCGATCTCGATCTCAGCGCCATCAAGCTGCGGATGGGTGCGCAGCCCGTCCATGTTCTTGCCTGCATTATTGAAGCGATGCTGCAGGAAGGCGGCGCGGGACCGCGCTATCTCGACTCGCGCAGCAGCATTCCGTTCGCGATGCAAAGCCTGATCATGAATGACGATGTGCGCATAACCGATACCTATAAGGTCGTCGCTTATTTCACGCGCACATCGGAAGATCTGGGCCGCAACGAACTTTATGCCTACAACGCCGATAACGAACTCTTCATCCATATTATCGGCGAGCAGGTTCGCATGTGGATGCCGCAATGAAACAGAATGCGCCCCGATGGATATGGATCGTTTTGATCGGCGCGCCGCTTCTCGCCTATTGCTTGTCTTATTCAGATTTTTTTATGAGCGGCAAGCTTGAGATCGTTGACCTGCCGGCGATTAATTACGTCTATGTCGATGCAATTGGGCCTTACCGTCGCGTCATGGATCCATCTGTGAAATTCAGCAACATAGCTGTGCATGCCAATGTTCCATGCACAGTGTATATCGGGCGGTTTTTCGATACCCCCTATTTTGCCGATGGACCCCATCAACGCGCCACTCTCGGTTGCCAGGTGAATGAAACGCCGGGAATGGATTTGTCAGCGGACGGATTGAAATATATGACCATCCCCGCGCAAACCTATGTTCGCATGCCGGTTGACTGGTATGGCCCTCTCGGCCAATTGCACGCACGGATTTTTCTGAGCCGCTACGCCGCGCAGCATGACCTGTTCGTTAAAGGGCCGCTGATCAATATCTACAATCCGAAGATTGATTTTGTTCTAACCGGCCAATGGCTGATGCCGGTCTCGCGCGAAGCCGATTAGCCTTCAGCTTGTTTCGCCATACGCTTGCGCGTATTCGGATCCAAATGCTGCTTGCGCAGACGGATGGATTTCGGCGTCACTTCGACCAGTTCGTCATCCGCGATATAGGCGATGGCTTTTTCCAAAGTCATTTGCAATGGCGGCGTCAGACGCACGGCTTCATCCTTCGATGTCGTGCGGATGTTGGTTAGCTTCTTGCCTTCCAGAACGTTGACATCGAGATCGTTGCTCTTCGAATGTTCGCCGACAATCATGCCTTCGTAAATTTTGACGCCGGGCACAATCAGCATCGGTCCGCGTTCTTGCAGTTTCCACATCGCATAGGCAACGGCTTCGCCTGCGCCATTGGCGATCAAAACGCCCGTACGACGCGATTCAATCGAGCCTTTATAAGGCGCATAGCTGTGGAACAGGCGGTTCATCAGGCCTGTGCCACGTGTATCGCTGAGGAATTCGCTGTAATAGCCGATCAGGCCGCGCGAAGGTGCGACGAAGTTAAGGCGCACTTTGCCGCCGCCGGAGGGACGCATGTTGGTGAGCTCAGCCTTACGTTCCGACATTTTCTGCACAACGGTGCCGGAGTAGGGCTCGTCCACATCGACCACGACTTCTTCCATCGGCTCGAGGCGCTGGCCTTTTTCATCGGTCTGGAACAAAACGCGCGGACGACTGATCGAAAGCTCGAAACCTTCGCGGCGCATGGTTTCGATCAGGATGCCGAGCTGCAATTCGCCGCGGCCCGAAACTTCGAACGCGTCTTTGCCTTGCGACTCTGCGATTTTAATCGCGACGTTACCTTCGATCTCGCGCATGAGACGATCACGAATAACGCGGCTTGTAACCTTATCGCCTTCGGTGCCGGCGAGCGGTGAGTCGTTGACCGAGAAAGTCATGGCGATGGTTGGCGGATCGACGGGACGAGCAATGATCGGTGTCGTCACAGCCATGTCGCTGATCGTATCGGCGACGGTTGCCTTGCTGAGACCCGCGAGAGCGACGATATCGCCTGCGCTGGCTTCTTCGACAGGAACGCGTTCAAGACCGCGGAACGCCAAAATCTTGGTGATGCGACCTTGTTCGATCAGTTGGCCTTCGCGGGTCATGCCCTTGATCGGCATATTGACCTTCACGGTACCGGTCTGAATTCTTCCGGTTAGTAAACGACCGAGGTATGGGTTGGCTTCCAGGATGGTTGCCAGCATTGTGAACGGAGCCGTGGCATCGACCTTTGGTGCCGGGACATGTTTTTCGATCAGGTCGAACAACGGGTCGAGGTTCTTGCGCTCGTCATCGATATTAGCGACAGCCCAGCCGTTACGGCCCGAGGCAAAGAGCGTCGGGAAATCGAGCTGCTCTTCGGTTGCATCGAGTGCGGCGAAGAGATCGAAGATTTCATTGTGAACTTCGCTGGCACGTGCGTCAGGACGGTCGATCTTGTTGACGACAACCATCGGCTTGAGGCCGATCGAAAGTGCTTTGGAAACGACGAATTTTGTTTGCGGCAGGGGGCCTTCGGCTGCGTCGACAAGCAGCACAACGCCGTCAACCATCGAGAGAATACGTTCAACTTCGCCGCCGAAATCAGCGTGGCCGGGAGTGTCGACGATATTGATGCGGATATCGCCATGCATGATAGAAGTGCACTTCGCCAGAATGGTGATGCCGCGCTCGCGCTCGAGGTCGTTGCTGTCCATGGCGCGTTCTGCCACTTGCTGGTTTTCACGGAAGGTTCCGGATTGCTTCAGCATCTGGTCGACGAGGGTGGTTTTACCGTGGTCGACGTGGGCGATAATGGCGATATTACGTAACTTCATAATGTTCGTGTCCGTTGGTTTAAGTATGCGCGATGGCCCTCAAACAGCCCGCGCGGCGCCTTACTATCAGGCTTTTTTCAAAATGTCTTGTTTTGCAGAAAGCCGGTCACGCCGCTGATCACGGCCCAGACCGCCAAAGCTGCCAAAAGCACGGCTGTAATGCGATTTATCCATATAATACGGCCTTCTGTGAAGTGCCCGCGGACAAGGGCAATGCCCCCCGAAAGCACGATCCACCAAAGGCATGCGCCGAAAAAGATGCCCGCGATCAGGGTCCCGGTATCCAGTTTGCTGTCCAGGGTGCCGAAGGTGGCGACCACGGCCAGCACGGCAAAAACCGTGACCGGGTTGGTGATGGTGATGGCAAAACCGCTCAAAAAGGCCTTGAGCGAGCCCATCAGCGTATCTTCTTTCACATGACTGACGACCTTGCCGACCACTTTTTTGGCAAGGGCTGTGATGTCCTGCGGCGGCTTCGGCTTGTCATGCCAGGTGTGATAGGCGCCAAACAGCAGGAAGATGCCGCCAAGCACGCGAATATAAAGATCGTAATGGCGCATGAAATCGAGGATAGCGGCGACGCCGAAAGCAGCCACAGCGCCGAACATGGTATCGGCACAGGCTGCACCTAAGCCCGTGGTGAAGCCTACGAGCAGGCCTCTCTGGATCGTGCGGCGAATGCAAAGCAAGCCGATAGGGCCGACCGGGGCCGAAACCATGACGCCCAGCACGAGGCCGCGATAAAAAACACCGACTTCTTCAAGCACGTGGCACGTCTCCTTAAAACCGCCTCTTTTATGGCAAAGGGTTAGAGCTTCTGCAACCTCCTCCGGCTACTGATTCCCTTCCGCTTAGGTAAGGATATAGTAAGGAGGCCGCGTCTATCGTGGAGAAGCCCTTGTCGAGTGCCGGTACCCTTATGGCGAAACCCTCAACAACCGAGTCGAGTACGCTCTATGGTATGGCGCTGGCGGCAATGGCCTTTGCGCTGCTGACTTCCGTTGATACGATTTTCAAGCTGGTCTCTGCGGGACTGCCCGCGCACCAAATTCTCTTCATCAATGCCTTCTTCGCGCTGATCCCGATTTCGATCTGCACCTTTTTCACCGGCGGTCTTGTGCGCATCAAGACAACGCGCCTCCTGCAACATCTCGCGCGCGGTGGTGCCAGCGTCATGTCCGCCTTCGCTGCGATCTTCGCCTATTCACGACTGCCGCTCACCGATTTCTACGCCATCGTTTTTGCCGGACCCTTCATCGTCACGGCGATGTCGGCTTTCTGGCTGGGTGAGAAAGTCGATACGGCGCGTTGGATCGCAATTCTGATCGGCTTCGCCGGTGTGGTCGTCGTCTCCGATCCTTTCGGACATGGCGTGGTGCACGGCAATGCCGCACTCCTCGGGCGCATCGCTGCTTTCATCAGCATTTTCTGCTACGCGCTTTCGACGGTGATCATTCGCCGCATGCGGCTCAATGAAACCAATATCGCTTTCGCGTTTTACGGCTATATCGCTTGCATCCTTGTGAGCGGCGTTGTGTTGTGGCTGCGCGGCGGCAATGCCGTGACGCATGCCGATCTTTTGCACCTCGCGCTCTCAGGCGTTCTGGCGGGCACATCGAGCCTTTGCTTGATGACAGCCTATCACCGCACGCCTGTCGCCCTAGTAGCGCCGTTTCAATATACGCAGATCATCTGGGGTGCTGTGGCTGGCTATCTGCTGTGGCATACGCTGCCGGATGCGCGGTTGATGACAGGCGCTGCGATAGTCGCAGCAAGCGGCATGTTCGTGATTTACCGGGAAATTCGTGCGCAGGCTTAAGCGGCTTTTTTGACCGCGACGACGGCGTTCAAACCACCGAAGGCGAACGAGTTGTTGAGCGCAGCGCGAATTGTCATCTTGCGCGCGGTATTCGGCACGTAATCGAGATCGCATTCCGGATCGGGGCCGAGATAGTTGAGCGTCGGTGGCGCAGTGTCTTCTTTCACCGCTAAAATCGTGGCGAGCATCTCAAGCGCGCCGGCTGCACCTAATGCATGGCCAAACATGGATTTGCTCGATGAGACCGCGAGCTTATTGGCGCGCGGGCCGAAGGCTTTGCGGATCGCAGCCGTTTCCGTCAGATCGTTGATGCGCGTGCCTGTACCGTGGGCATTGATGTAATCGATATCATCCGGCGAAAGCTTCGCATCTTCCATCGCATTGGTGACTGCGCGTGATGCGCCGTTGAGATCGGGCGTAGTGATGTCTTTGGCGTCTGAACTCATGCCGAAACCGGCGAGTTCTGCGTAAATCTTCGCCCCGCGTGCCTTCGCGTTCTCTAATGTCTCGAGCATGAACATCGCAGCGCCTTCGCCAAGCACCATACCCGCGCGATTAGCCGAGAAGGGACGGCAAACATCGGGAGCCATCACGCGCAAGGCTTCCCAGCCTTTCAGCGTGCCGAAGGTGAGGCAGGATTCAGAACCGCCTGTGATCGCAGCGTCGATGAGGCCCGAGCGCAGCATGGAAAGTGTCACGCCGATGGCGTGAATGGCGGATGCGCATGCACTTGCGACGGTAAAGCCGGGGCCCGTAATGCCTGTTGCCATGCTGATCTGGGATGAGCCGGCATTCGCCATGAGGCGTGGAATGGTGAAAGGATGCACCCGCGGCGACGATGCGTTGTCGAGCAGTTTCATGTAGGATTCTTCAAGCGTGCTCTGGCCGCCGACGCCGGTGCCGGTGATAACAGCGGTTTTAGAAGCTGTCTCTGATGTAAAGGTGATGCCGGAATCTTTGACAGCTTGCAGTGCAGCGGCAACGGCGAATTGGGAGAAACGGTCGAGAAGGGATGCCTTCTTCGGATCCATCCATTTCTCGATGTCGAAATCTTTGACGGGCGCTGCCGGAAAACGAACTTCGCTGTTCCGGTAATGAAAGCCTACGCTTTCAATGCCGCACTTTCCCGCGAACAGATTGTTTTGGAAGTCCTGAACATTTTGCCCGATAGGCGAGATAACGCCCATGCCGGTGATGACGATGCGGCGCATGGAGCGTTGTACCTATCAGCCCTTGGCGGCAGCGGGAGGCTTGCCCGCGAGCTGTTTCTCGACCATGGAGATGACATCGCCCACGGTTTCGAACTCAGTTGTGTTGGTGTTGGCGTTGAAGGGCAGTTCGATGCCGAATTTATCTTCCAGCGCGAAAATCACTTCGACCATGTCGAGCGAGCTAACGTTCAGATCCGCGAGCTTTGCTTCCGGCGTCAGCTTCGAGCGGTCGATCATGGCTTTCTGGGCCACGACATCGAGGATTTCGTCAATTTGCGGCTTGGACATGCGAAGTTCTGCTTGCTGGAGGTTTGGCCCCAAAAATCAGGGCATTAACAACTAGTCGTTTTTGGCTTTCTGCTCAAGCCCGTCCAGCCGTTTGGTAAATTCCTCGATTTTCTTCATGAAATGCTTGATTCGGCCGAAATAGAAGTGGTTTTCGACCAGCCTTTCACGGGGGGTAGCAGGTGCTCCGCCCACAACCGTGCGGGGCAGGACATTCCCTGCAACACCGCCCATGGCCATGACAACGGCGTCGTCGCCGATCTTTACGTGGTCAGCAACGCCAGCCGCACCACCGAGAACGACGCGATTGCCGATTTGGGCGCTGCCGGCAATGCCGACGCGGCCGCAGATCATGCAGTTCTCGCCGATGGATACGTTATGGCCGATCTGGACCTGGTTATCGATCTTGGTGCCGTTGCCGATGCGCGTCGCTGCAATCGTGCCGCGGTCGATCGAGGTATTGGCGCCGACTTCCACATCGTCGCCGAGCACAACGGTGCCGAGCGATGCGATGCGCACCAGCTCTTCATTGGTGTGCGTGATCTCGCCGGATTCTTTGACGGCTTCGACACTGCCGCGCTGCGGCGTCACAAAGCTGAAACCGTCTGCACCGATAGATGTGTTGAAATGGATGATACAACGCGCGCCGATCTGCACGCGCGATCCGATGCGTACGCCCGGATAAATCAGCGCTTCCTTGCCGATGACGGCGTCAGGCCCGATATAAGTCTGCGGGTGCAAGATGCTGTTATCGCCGATCTTGGCGCCTGCGCAGACATAAGCATAAGCGCCGAGCGCAACATTCTCTCCGATCACAGCGCCTTTTTCAACAACGGCTGTCGGATGAACGCCTGCGGGATAAACTTGTTCGGCAAAAAGATTGGTGAGTTTCGCAAGCGCCAGACGCGGGCGGCTGACGCGGATGATGGCATCGGCAACGCTGCTTTCGATCTCCGCATCCTGCGCCACGACAATCGCGCGCGCTTTGGATGACGCCAGAAGCGGCAGCAGTTTTTTGTCCATAGCAAGGGCCAGATCGCCGCCGCCGCGCACCTCGGATGGGTGGCTAACGCGCTCGATCACAATATCGCCTTTACCGGTCAATTGGCCTTCAAGGGCCTCGGCTATCGCCTGGGTTGTATAAGTTTTGGGCATCGGCGGTTTGTAGCCTGTTCAGGGGTTTTTGGAAAGTTCGGCTTTCCAGCAGCTTACCATGGTTAGCAGAACGTTACCGTATGACAGAAATGCGGCGGTTTTATACAAAATTAAGGGTATTTGCCTACCATAAAAGGACATTCATCTCTGGCATTTTGCCCCTGATAGATTTGGTTTTTTAGAGTTTGCCGCACATGACCATCATGTCGTCCCTTACCGAGCTTTTGTCGGCCTCCGGCGATGCGGCATATAATTGGGATATGCAAAGCGACCATATCGAATGGTTCGGTGCATGGGACCGCGTATTCGGCCCCGGCATTTTGCCTCCCGCCAATTCCTCAGCCTTTCATAACGTCGTTCATAGCGACGACCGCCATCTGATTTTCGGCGCGGAAGAACACACCATCGATCGCCACTATCGCGTCATCGGCCCGCAAGGTCGCCTGATCACCGTGCATGAGCGCGGCAGCCTCGGCAGTGAAAACGGGAAGATCATATGGCAGCGCGGCATTCTGCGCGTCGTTGAAAAGACTACGGAACGCAGCCATTCCGATCACAGCAATCGCGATCCGCTGACCAACTGCTTTACGCGTCCGCACATGCTGGCGCAAATCGCGAAATCGATGGATGCATCGAAAGCATCGCGCCGCTCGTCCGCCTATCTCGTGCTGGGCATCGACAAAATGTCGTTCGTGAACGAAGCCGTCGGTACCGAAGCC
>DASTLS010000185.1:0-3217 GCA_035714725.1 Alphaproteobacteria bacterium
CTTCAAGTTCGATAGCATCGGCGGTCGCCGCTTTGGCGAAGCGACGCGTGAGAATGTCGGGCATCTGTTCGCCATCGTGCTTGATAACAAGGTGATCAGCGCGCCGGTTATCCGCGAAGCTATTCTCGGCGGCAGCGGCGAAATCTCCGGCCACTTCACGACGCAATCGGCTCAGGATTTGGCTTTGCTGCTTCGTGCCGGTGCCTTGCCCGCGCCTATCAAGATCCTTGAAGAACGTACCGTCGGTCCTGGCCTCGGCGCGGATTCAATTAAAGCGGGCGCAACGGCCAGCCTCGTCGGTCTCGGCCTCGTGGTCGTGTTTATTTTGATGTCGTACGGCTTGTTCGGTCTTTTTGCGAATATCGCGCTGATGTTCAATATCGCGCTGATCTTCGCCGTGCTCTCGATCCTGCAGGCGACGCTGACCTTGCCGGGCATCGCCGGTATCGTGCTGACGATTGGTACCGCGCTTGATGCCAACGTTCTGGTGTTTGAGCGTATTCGTGAAGAGCTGCGTCTTGGCCGCTCGCCGATTGCTGCGATTGATGCTGGTTACAGCCGCGCTTTATCCGCGATCATCGATGCGAACATGACGACGCTTATCGCTGCCGTGCTGCTGTTCATCTTCGGCTCAGGACCTGTGAAGGGTTTTGCGGTGACGCTGACCATCGGCATCATCACCTCGATCTTCTCGGCGATCATGGTCACGCGCCTGATTGTGGTGTGGTGGCTGCGCGCCAAGAAGCCGAAGACGCTACCGATATAATTCGTCTTTACCTTCATCGACAAACGACATCAGAAGCTTGAGGGCTTCGTGCGTTGCCTGTTCGCGGATATCGCTGCGATCACCGCTGAATTGCGCTTTGTAGTGGAAGAGGGCGCCCGTGCGCGTTGCAACGCCGAAGCAAACCATGCCGACCGGCTTGTAAGTCGAGCCGCCTGAGGGGCCGGCGATGCCGGTGACCGATATCGCGACATCCGCCAGCGAGAATTCCAATGCGCCTTGTGCCATGGCTTCGGCTGTCTGTTCGCTGACGGCGCCGAATTCTTCGATTGTCTCGGGCAGAACAGCCAGCACTTCGACCTTCGCATCATTACTGTAAGTGATGAAGCCACGCTCAACGACGTTCGATGAGCCGGAGATATCGGTGAGGGCAGCGGCTACTAATCCTGCCGTGCAGGATTCAGCTGTAACAATTTTCCATTTCTTCTCGCTGTATCCATCGATGATCCGTTGTGCGAGATCGTGGATGCCGGGGGAGAACATATCAGCCGGGGAAGCGAACGGTTGCGATGGCTTGGGCAGCGATGCCTTCTTCCCGGCCGGTGAAGCCGAGACGTTCGGTCGTTGTGGCTTTGACGCTCACACGGCTCGGGTCGATCTCGAGCAATTCAGCGAGGCGTTTGACCATGGCTTCGCGGTGCGGGCCGATGCGTGGAGCCTCGCACATCATCGTGACATCGACATGGGAGATAAAGCCGCCGCGTTCGCTGACCATGCCGACGGCATGGCGAATGAAATGGGCGCTGTCTTTGCCCTTCCATTGCGGATCGGACGGCGGGAAGTGCGTGCCGATATCGCCGGCGCCCATCGTGCCGAGAATGGCATCGGTCAAAGCATGGAGGCCGACATCGGCATCGGAATGGCCGTCGAGCTTGCGGTTATGGGGAATGCCAACGCCGCAGAGGAAAATCTTGTCGCCGGGCACGAGGCGATGAACGTCAAAGCCCATGCCGGTGCGAATATCGCCGTAGCTATGGCCGAGCAAGCGCGCGGCGCGGTCAAGATCGTCTGGGTTGGTAATTTTCATGTTGTCCGGATTTGATAGGACCAAAGCCACTTTCATGCCAGCTTTTTCAGCAACGGCGGCATCATCGGTTAATTTGCTGCCTTGCACGGCGCGGTGAGCGGCGAGGATTTCATCGAAATGGAAGGCTTGCGGCGTATGTGCTTGCCACAGGTTTTCGCGGTCGATGGTGGCTTCGATCTCAATGCCCTTGCCGCGCTTGAGCGTATCGACCAGCGGTTTGGCGGCAATCGCGCCACGTTCTTTGTCGAGCGTCTTGCGGACAGCCGTGATGGTTGCTGCGTCGATCAAAGGACGCGCGGCATCATGGATCATGACGAGCTTCGGCGGCTTGCCGCTTTTTGCCATAGCCTCGAGGCCGAGGCGTACGGAATCCTGACGCGTGGCGCCACCGGTTACAGGCTCAGGCAGCCCGAGATCTGCAACGGCTTTGTCATACAAATCGCGATGAGTAGGGCTGATGACAACCTGAACGCCGTCGATATGTGGATGATCGAGGAAAGCCAAAACACTGCGGCGCAAGATCGGCATGCCGGCGAGTTCGTGATATTGCTTGGGGATCGACCCGCCAAAACGCTCGCCGGAACCGGCGGCGACGATAAGAACGCTGCACTGCGACATTAAAGCCCCTGAAGTTAATCGTGCGAAATTACAGGCTGGGGAGGGGATTGCAAGGCCTTATAAGCCCACAAATAGCCGCAAATGCATGGCTTTCTTACGGAAATGAGCATTATTTACTTGCGGCCCCGGATGGTAGTTTAGTGCCCATATTTAAAGCCCTATTTGAGATTTGAAATTATGTCCGCCGTCGCACAACGCATCATTCCAGATGATCGCCTCAATATCGAGCTCGACATTGACCACGGCTTTGCCGTGGTCGGCGGGTTTCTTGGTGGCGCGAATAGACGCATCACGAGCTTAGGAAAAGCGCATCTGACCCAAGATGTCAAAGTTGAGATTAAAGAACAGCTCGAGAAGGCGCGTTATGAAATTACACATTTACGCCACCTTGTTCGCCATCGCAGCCACCACAACCACCGTCTTGCCCGACTTAACCACACAGTAAGCATGGCTTTCGAAGCCGTTCTTTTTCAAGTCGACTTCATCGATGGTAATGTTGTGACTGAGCCGGACCGTGTGCAGCCGATGTTCAAGAAAGAACTCTCCCTTCATATCGGCAAAGCGTTGAATGAAATGCATTACATTCACGAGCTTATTAAAGATGGTCGTGTTCTTGATAACGCCCATCCAGCAACTTTAAACCAATACATCGATCACATTGAGCAGATACGGAAGCTAGCCTTGCGCGGAATTGTGGGTATTTATAAAAACTACAGAAATGCGCAATCGCCGAACCGTGTGCGAGATGAGATGCTTCATAGTTCCGATCCGGCGCTCGCAGCTCATGG
>DASTLS010000186.1:0-1567 GCA_035714725.1 Alphaproteobacteria bacterium
GTCTACGTCTGGGACGATAATCCAAAATCACGCGCCACAGCTGAGAAGGATGGCTACAACGTCGCCGATCTGGCCGACGTCAATCTGAACGGCTTTGATGCCCTCGTTGTTTCGCCCGGCATTCCGCTCACGCATCCGAAGCCGCATCCTGCCGTCGCCTTCTTCCGCGCAGCGAAACTGCCGGTCATCGGCGATATCGAACTGTTGTTCCGCGCATGCCCTAATGCCACCTATGTCGGCATCACCGGCACCAACGGCAAATCAACCACCACCGCCCTCATCGGCCATATCCTGAAAAAATCGGGCCGCAAAGTTCAGGTCGGCGGTAATCTCGGCACGCCCGCACTCTCGCTCGATCCGCTCGGCGGCGACGGCATCTATGTGCTCGAGCTTTCCTCCTATCAGCTCGATCTGTTTCAGCAGAACTTGATCCGCGTCGCGGTCTTTCTGAATGTGACGCCCGATCATCTCGATCGCCACGGCAGCATGGAAGGCTATATCGCTGCAAAGAAACGCATCCTCAGCAACTCACAGCCGCAAACGCTCGTTCTCGGCACCGATGAGCCGGATATGCTGGAAGTTATGCGGGTCGCTAAGGGCAAGCGCCACATCTTGATCGAAGAAATCTCGATGACCCATGGCGTCGCCAGCGGCGTTGAATTGCGCGACAACACGATGGTTGCTCACCGTCTGACCGGCACGAAAGACATTATCGACCTCTCGACGCTTCCGGCCCTGCCCGGGGTCCATAACTGGCAGAATGCCAGTGCCGCTTTTGCGGCTTGCCGCGCACTCGGCCTTATGTTCGATCAGATTACACGCGGGTTGAAAACATTTCCGGGCCTCGCCCATCGCCAGCAGCTTGTCGCCGAGATCAATGGCGTACGCTTCATCAATGATAGCAAAGCGACCAATGCCGATGCCTCAAGCAAAGCGCTCGCTTGCTACAAGAACATTTATTGGATTATCGGCGGCAAACCGAAAGACGGCGGCCTGAAAGGCCTTGAGAATTTTACCTTACGCCTCGCGCACGCGTTTCTGATCGGCGCAGCATCGGATGATTTTGCCGATTGGTGCGCCACAAATAAAGTGCCCTTCACGCGCTGCAATACGCTCGATGTCGCTGTGCAAAAGGCCGCCGATAAAGCCTGGAAAGACAAGAAGCCCGAAGCCGTCGTGTTGCTCTCACCCGCTTGCGCATCTTTCGATCAGTTCAATAACTTTGAAGAACGCGGCCAGAAATTTGCCGAGCTTGTGCAGGAATTGACTACGTCGCCACAGGCCGCCGCCGCATCATGAGACCCCTCGCCCGATCCGACAAATCCATCCTTGGCCGCTGGTGGTGGACCGTTGACCGTTGGACGCTCGGCGCGCTCCTGGTCATCATGGGCTTCGGCATTCTGCTGATTCAGGCCGCAACGCCCACCGTCGCCGTCAAGCACGGCCTCGATAGCGACTATTTCATCCAGCGTCATCTTGAGATGCTGGTGCCCGCGATCCTTATTATCTTCAGCCTTTCGCTTGTGCCGCCAAGCAAGCTACGGTGGGTCGCTGCCGTTCTACTGGT
>DASTLS010000187.1:0-4008 GCA_035714725.1 Alphaproteobacteria bacterium
TCGGCACGACGATCGATGATGCTGTCGGTGAGTGTTTCGACAAGGGGGCCAAACTGCTCGGCTTGGGTTATCCCGGCGGACCGCTGCTCGAGAAGGCAGCGCAAGGCGGCAACGACAAAGGCTTCAACCTCCCGCGCCCGATGCTTGGTCGTGAGGGTTGCGATTTTTCATTCTCGGGTCTGAAAACAGCATTGCGCCAGATCGTCGATCAGGGATTGTCCGCTAACCGCATTTCCGATGCTGCTGCCAGTTTTCAGGCCGCCATTACCGATATTCTTTATGACCGCACGCGCAATGCTTTTGCGCAACTGCATGACGATAATCAGCATGTCACTGCACTTGTGGTGGCTGGTGGCGTGGCGGCGAACCAATCTATCCGTACGCGGTTGACCGCGCTTGCCGCACAGAATCATGTGCCGTTTGTGGCGCCGCCCATCGAGCTTTGCACCGATAACGGCGTGATGGTTGCCTGGGCCGGGCTTGAACATTTGCGGCTTGGGCATAAGGATGGGCTGGATACCGCAGCCCGCCCGCGCTGGCCGCTTGATAAGACACTTGCAGCCGCAGCCGGAACGCGTTAGCGAAAAGGCATGGCAAAAACATACCAGCATTTCGGAATCATTGGCGGCGGCGCATGGGGTACGGCCTTGGCGCTGGCTCTTTTACGTGCAGGCCGGCAAGTCACGCTTTGGGCTTATGAAAAAGATGTTGCTGAAGCCATCAACACGAAACATGAGAACCCGACCTATCTTAAAGGTATAAAACTCAGCCCCGGAATTGAAGCGACATCAAAGCTGGAAGATATTGCGAAATGCGATGCATGGATTTTGGTTTCACCGGCTCAGCATCTGCGCGGCATCTGCAAGCAGCTGCACAAAGTCGCGGGTAAAAGTGCGGCACCTGCCATCATCGCATCCAAAGGCATTGAGAATTCAACTTCGGCTTTGCTAAGCAGCGTTGTAACTGCCGAATTGCCGGGCCATCCTGTTGCCGTTCTTTCGGGCCCGAGTTTCGCCATCGAAGTTGCAAAAGCTTTACCTGCTGCTCTGACGCTTGCGGTGAAAGATAAAGTTCTCGGTACGGATTTGCTGCAAGCGATGGCCACGCCTCAGCTGCGCCTCTATCTCAGCGACGATATTGTCGGCGCGCAAATTGGCGGTGCGGTTAAAAACGTTCTCGCCGTGGCATGCGGCATCGTGACGGGACGGCATCTGGGCGATAACGCGCGCGCCGCTATCATCACACGCGGCCTTGCGGAATTGATGCGCCTCGGCGTCGCGATGAGCGGTCGTGCTGAAACACTGATGGGTCTCTCGGGCCTTGGCGATCTGGTGCTGACTTGCTCCAGTCCTCAATCGCGCAACATGTCGCTGGGTATCGAGCTTGGTAAAGGCAAATCGCTCGAGGAAATCTTGGCGTCGCGCTCAAGCGTCACCGAAGGCGTGACGACGGCTGCTGCGGCTTTGGCCCTTGCGCAAAAGCACAAAATCGAAATGCCGATCGTGGCGGCCGTGGATGCCGTTCTTAATCACAAAGCCAATATCGAGACTGTTATCGCGGGGCTTCTTGCGCGCCCGCTGAAACAAGAAACGCATTAGGTGACGCATGGCCTATTGGCTGATGAAATCGGAACCGAGCGCCTATTCTTGGCAGCAATTTTTGAAAGACAAGCGCACCAGCTGGAGCGGCGTACGGAACTATCAAGCCAACAATAATATGAAAGCGATGAAGGTCGACGACGAGGCGTTCTTTTATCATTCAAACGAAGATCGCGCGATTGTCGGCATCATGAAGATCGTCAAAACTTGGCATCTCGATCCGAGCGATGAGACGGGCAAATTCGGCATGGTCGATGTTGCGCCGGTGAAGACGGCGGAGAAGCCTTTGACGCTGGCGGAGATAAAAGCCGATAAGTCGCTTGCCGAGCTGGCCCTCTTAAAACAAAGCCGTTTATCGGTCTCGCCGATCACGAAAGACGAGTGGATCAAGCTGCTCAAATTAACGAAGCAATAACCATAAAAGGTAGTCCGAAACTAATTTTGTCGAATTGACAGAATAGTCATCAATCTGGACAATACTGTCCATTACCGCTCCACATTCTGGGATACCATTATGGCCGACGATAATCCTAAAGGTTTTGAACGTTTAACTATGGGCACCGCTGTACATCAGGCGCGGATTGACCATCCCGATCTTAGCCACAGAGAACGTGAAGTTATTGCGCGTAAAGCGGTTGCGGCAAGTCTTATTGCTGAAGCCAAGGCTGCACGTGATGAAACCTCGGCATACCGTGCAGCGCATGGCACCAATATTCGCGGATTGGTTGACCAGAACCACGCTGCAAGGGCAGCTTCGTCGCAGCTTCCTAAAGCGACGAGCTAAAACACATTCTTCAATTGTAAAGTATTGGCTTTTGCGTAGGCGGCTTAGCAGGCGCGCTGGTGCGGGGGTAGCGTCATGCCGACTTCATGAGCGGCGCGGACGATACGTTCACCGATGCTGCCAACGCGGGCTGCGGCTGCAGCGTAGCTGGACGAAGCGCGGCGCACGGCGGCCATGGTTTTATCCAAAGCGACCAGGTTGGTCTGATTGGTCATCGCGACCAGGCGCTCCAGAGTCTCATCCGTGGAGGTCGGTGCATAACGCAATTCAAATTCTTGTGCCATCGGTTTTCATCCTGCTTGGGTGATTCGATTTTCGTCGTCTTGATGAAACCAACTTATCGTCGAATCTTGAATCCGAAGTTAATGTCAAAAACTTTTTTCGACTTTTTTTGATGCAAGTTGTTCAACATTTGCTAGGGTTTGTTGAGAAACTATTAACTGCTTAGTGCTACAGTGATCTGACTTTCCAAGGGAATCCACGATGTCGAGCATTTTAAATATCGCTGTATCAGGCCTAAACGCTGCGTCTGCGCAAATCGCTAACGCAACTAAAAACATAGTTAATGCTTCGTCAACGGGAGCGTTACCGAATGATGAAGGCCAAAATTATACCGGATACACACCAACCGATGTCGTGACGCTTTCAACTTCAACCGCCGGCGCCAATCTCGGCGTCACCACAACAACTGTGCCGCGTAGCCCTGCTTATTCGCCGGCTTATGATCCGAATTCACCGAACGCAAATGCGCAAGGTTTGGTCGGTGCACCGAATGTCGATTTGACATCGGAGATTGTTTCGTCGAAAGTTTCTCAAGTGAATTACGCCGCCGATGCCGCGATCATCCGAATTGAGAACAAGGATGAAAAAGCCTTGCTCGATATCAAGACATAAATCCCTTCATTTCTGAAATCTCAGCTATCCTGGCCGCATGCTTCTTCACGCATCCTGTGTCGCCATCAAGGATAAAGCCGTTTTGCTCGTGGGCCCGGCGGGCGCCGGGAAATCGGATCTTGCTTTGCGCCTGATCGATGGCGGCGCGCAGCTTATCTCTGACGACCAGACGGAATTGCAACTGAAAGGTGATGCTCTCATCGCTGCGGCACCCACTTCCATCGCCGGCCTATTTGAGGTCCGACATGTGGGGCTTTTAAGAATGCCTCATTCCAAAGTGGGCACGGTCGCGCTTTATGTTGATCTGGCAGGCATTGATCAAAAATTGGAGCGATTGCCAGAAGCCGACAGCATAATCCTTCTTGACCGTTCGGTGCTGCGGCTTAGGCTTCCTGCATTCGCTGCATCGACCCCGGCAAAGATACGCGCCGTTCTTTCCTATCCGCTGGTGACCGACGAGACATGACCGAGGCCCCGCCATCATCTTCACCCAAGCGCCGTATCGTGCTGCTTACCGGCATGTCGGGGGCGGGATTGTCGACGGCGCTGAAGGCTTTCGAAGATCTCGGTTATGAATCGGTCGATAATCTCCGCCTCGGCCTTATTCCTGCACTTGTCGAAGATACGCACGCCAACACTCACGCGCTGGCGGTTGCCATTGATACGCGCAACGCCATGTTCGCAGTCGATGATCTGTTGCGTATCGTGCATCAGCTGGCCGATAAGCCGGAT
>DASTLS010000188.1:0-8692 GCA_035714725.1 Alphaproteobacteria bacterium
ACTGATGCGCAGGATGCTATCGCGGCGCTGACCGATTTTGTGAAACGGAAATTCGACGAAGAATGAGCGGGACTTCCCAACCACATATCGCGCAGGGCATCGGCATTTCTGCCGGTATTGCCATCGGTCCTGCCTATATTATCGACCAGCACGGCGTGCCGGTGCCGGAATATGAAATTCCTGCAGCGAAGGTTGAGAAAGAACTCAAGCGCCTTCATGCCGCGATTGCCAAAACACAGCGCCAACTCAGCCAGTTGAAACAAAAAGCTGAAGCGCTTCCGGCGGGTGCCGAAGATATCGCGCTGCTGCTTGAAGCCTATAAAGGCATGCTGTCGGGCTCGCGGTTGGTGCGTGGTGTTGAAGAACTAATCCAGAATAGCCGTATCAATGCGGAAGCCGCCATTCAGCGCCAGATTGGTACGATCAAGGCGAGCTTTGCCGCGATGGGTGATGATTATCTCGCCGCGCGTGCTGCCGATGTCGGCGATGTCGGCGTGCGCCTGATCCGCCAGTTGCAGGATCAGCAATATAATCCTTTCGCTGATGTAGCGCCCGGCAGCATCATTATCGCCGAAGAAATCACGCCCGCCGATACCGCACTGATGAATCCTGAACATGTCGCAGGATTTGTGACTGTGCTCGGCGGTGCCGAAGGCCATGCTGCGATCATGGCGCGTGCGTTGGGTTTGCCGGCTGTTTCAGGCGTCGCGAGTTTGATGCAAGGCGTTGTGTCCGGCGAGACCGTCATCATCGATGGCCGGGAAGGCAAGATCATCGTCCGCCCTGATGAGGCGACGCTCCATCATTACCGCCAAGAGCTTGCCAAGAAGCAGCGTGAAGATAAAAAGCTCAAAACACTAAAAGATGTCGAAGCCGTTACGCTTGATGGCACGCATATAACGCTTCACGCCAATATCGAATTACCGCGCGATGCTGCGGCTGCCATAGAAGCTGGCGCATCCGGCGTTGGCCTCTTGCGCACCGAGTTCATGTTCATGAACCGGCCCGATCTGCCAGACGAAGAAGAGCAGTATCAGGCGCTGCGCGGTCTCATCGAAAATATGAAGGGCCGACCGATCACTATCCGTACGCTTGATGTTGGTGGTGAGAAGCTGGCGACCGCTCTCGGTGGTGCGACAAACGATAGCGTCAATCCTGCTTTGGGTCTGCGCGCTATTCGCCTCGGCCTCAAAGAACCGAAACTGCTTGAAACGCAGCTTACTGCAATTTTGCGCGCGAGCGTACATGGTCCTGTGCGCATCCTCATTCCGATGGTGTCATCCGTCAATCAGATGAAGCAGGTGCGTGAGCGGCTCTTGCATATCGAGCACAAGCTGCAGCGTAAGGGCGTGAAGCTGAAAGGCTTACCACCGCTTGGCGCCATGATCGAAATTCCGGCAGCGGCTCTTGCTGCCGATGCGCTTGCCAAGGTTTGCGATTTCTTCGCCATTGGCAGTAACGACCTTACGCAGTACACGCTCGCCATTGATCGCGGTGATGATCGCGTTGCCGACCTTTATGACCCGTTCCATCCGGCGGTTTTGCGCCTTATTCAGTTTACGGCTGCGGCTGCATGGCGCGCCAACATTCCCGTCAGCGTCTGTGGCGAAGTGGCGGGTAATCGCCGCGCAACGGCACTTCTTCTTGGTCTTGGCCTTCGCGAGCTTTCGATGGGGCCTTTGCGCTTGCCGGGCGTAAAACAGGAAATCCTGCAAACCGCTATGCCGCAGGCCGTCATCTTTGCCGAAACGCTTATGGCAAAGACGGATGAAGCCGAAATCCACGCCATAATGGAGCAGGGCATGGATAGCGAAACCGCGGCTAAAAAGCGCAAATCCTGAGCCTTTGTGCAATTTGCGATTAAAGGTTGTCTCTGAGCCCGAGCGGCTTTAAGAGAAAGAAGCCTTTTCACCGCAGGAGTTACGTATGTCTGCAAACGCACAACGCGCCGCATCCAATCAAGATTTCAAGGTCAAGGATATGAGCCTTGCCGCCTGGGGCCGCAAGGAAATCACCATCGCCGAAACCGAGATGCCCGGCCTTATGGCGACGCGCGAAGAATACGGCTCGAAGAAGCCGCTGAAGGGCGCGCGCATCGCGGGCTGCCTTCATATGACGATCCAGACTGCCGTGCTGATCGAAACGCTTATTTATCTCGGCGCCGAAGTGCGCTGGTCATCCTGCAATATCTTTTCGACGCAAGATCATGCCGCCGCCGCGATTGCCGCTGCCGGCATTCCCGTGTTCGCCTGGAAAGGCCTGAACGAAGAAGAATATTGGCAGTGCATTGATCAAACTTTGTTTGGTCCCGGCAACTGGAAACCGAACATGCTGCTGGATGACGGCGGTGATATGACCATGCGCGTGCATGAGAAGTTCCCGGAACTTCTCAAAGATATCCGTGGCGTCTCCGAAGAAACCACGACCGGCGTGCATCGCCTCTATTCCATGATGGAAAAAGGCGCGCTCAAGATTCCGGCGTTCAACGTCAACGACAGCGTGACGAAGTCGAAGTTCGACAATCTCTATGGCTGCCGCGAAAGCCTCGTCGACGGCATCCGCCGCGCGACGGACGTCATGATGGCGGGTAAGGTTGCTCTCGTCGCGGGTTATGGCGATGTCGGCAAAGGCTCTGCTGCTTCGCTTCGCAACGCAGGCGCGCGCGTGATGGTAACGGAAATCGATCCGATCACGGCACTGCAAGCTGCGATGGAAGGCTATCAGGTCGTAACGATGGAAGATGCGGCGCCTATTGCCGATATCTTCGTCACCGCTACGGGCAACGAAGGCGTCATCACCGTCGAGCATATGCGGAAGATGAAAGACCGCGCCATTGTTTGCAACATCGGCCACTTCGACAGCGAAATCGAAATCGAAGGCCTCAAAAATATGAAGTGGGAAGAAGTGAAGCCGCAGGTGGATGAAGTTGTGTTCCCCGACGGCAAGCGCCTGATCGTTCTGGCGCAGGGTCGCCTCGTCAATCTCGGTTGCGCCACAGGCCATCCGAGCTTCGTCATGAGCGCCTCATTCACCAACCAGACGCTGGCGCAGATCGAGCTTTGGAACAATCACGGCAAGTATAAGAATGAAGTCTATATCCTGCCGAAAGCGCTCGATGAAAAAGTCGCGCGCCTGCATCTCGCCAAACTCGGCGCGAAGCTCACGCAACTTTCGAAGAAGCAAGCCGATTATATCGGCGTGCCGGTCGAGGGTCCGTATAAGCCGGAACGCTACCGCTACTAATTAGCCGGCTGCCGCGCGCGGCGTGCCAACATCAGCGGCTTGTTGTACGACAGGACCACTTCCGCGTGGGTAGGGGCTGGCGAGAGCGATGCTTGCGCCGGTCATCATTTCTTCCATTGTATTTAAATAGGCGAGTGCTTGTTCGCCTGGGGAAATGGCGCCTTGGCCCGAGCCTTGTTTCGCATTTTCAACGAAAGCAGCTAGCTGATCGACATTGAGGTGCTTACGACGCATGGTCTGCTCACCAATTAGAAGCCCAACTTTGTGAAGCAAACCATTGGCGTTTGCCCAGCTATCCGTATTGACGCCTCTATGACCGTTCAGTCGGGTCAAATATTCTCGTGTTAAAGTCTGAGCATCCATGGAAGAGATGCCTTCTTGACGCATGAGGGTGTCGTCGTCGCTGAGAGAGACACCAACATTGCTGCGCGCAGTCATTCTGGCTTCTTCACTATAATCACTTAACGCTGCGATGTGAGCGCGAACATAGCCAGCTGAGAGTGTGGTAGGAGCGTGGGGTTGCGCTCTTAATTGAGCTTGCATTTCCTGAATGTGTTTTTTGATATCGTCCGGTGAACCAAGGCCAGCCAATCTTCCCGCGCTGGAAAAGGGATGGGTCGGTAAATAGGATACAACGGCGAGACCCATTTCTTTGAGCGCTTCACTTGCATCAGCGAGGTCAAGCGGCTTGAGGGAGCGCATAAATAAATTTTTGAGTGCCACAAATTCAGTTTCAAATGTAGGTAACGCCATATAAAGCTCCTTGCAAATAGGACCGAAGAGTTGAAGGCGGGAATAGTAATGACAATTCGGCTTTTGACTAGCCGAAAATCATCGAATGCTTGGCGGATATCGAGTGCTGATTCTGTTGACCTATTATGGTTAATCGCCAAAGCGCCCTTCACTTATGGCCAGACTTAGCGTAAGCATGAGCAACGCTTTGTTTTCATAGGGAAGTTTGGTTTTATTTCACCCATGCCGCAACCGCTGATCATCAACGCACCGTTTGTCGCTATTGCGGCGGTCATTGTCGCGTTCCTGATTGTGATCGGTTTCAAGATGGGAATCGAAGCAGCAACTCTCGCAATTATCATCCTTGCCGGAATGACAGCTGCGCTGGCTTGGGTAACATTTTCACTTAATCGGGATTTCAAACAGCGCGAGCAGCAATCGCGTCATGCCCGCGTGATCGCCGAGCGCGTGCAGGCGTTATTGCAGGTTTCTCCCGGCGGTTATTGCCTTTTCACGCCACAAGGTTTGATGCGTGAAGCTGTGCGCGTACCGCAAATTCTCGGCATCGAAAAAATCGCGCATATCGAAGACATCATCGCCGGCATTAAAGAAGCGCCCGATTTCCTGGGCGTTTTCAAAAAACTACAACAAACCGGCCAGTCTTTTACCGTCGCTGCGCAGACGGCCAAAGATTCAAAGCCCATCCAGATCACAGGTCGTCGTTTCCGCGTCGGTAAAGAAGGTCCGCTGGTCGATGCGCTCTGGTTCAATGATAATCCCGTCGGCATTCAGGCGATCGAGAAGCAATCTGATGAGCTGACAACCGCTCTGCAACGCGCGAAAGAAGTGCGCGATATTCTGGACGCTATTCCGTTTCCTGTCTGGGCGCGCGGTACCGATCTCAATATCGCACTTTGCAACGAAAGCTATGCTAAGGCGCTGGATACAACGCCGGGCGATGTTCTGAAAGATCAGCATGAGTTGGCTTCGCAAACTGCGCGCGGGGGCAGTGGCCGTACCTTGGCTGCGAATGCGCTCAGCGCCGGACAGCCGCAAAACGAACGCCGCCACGTGATTGTAACCGGCAAACGCAAGCTGCTCGATATCACCGAAATTCCGCTGAAGGGTGAGAAGGGCGGTACGCTGGCGTTGCTCGGTTTCGCGGTCGATGTCACGGCCGAAGAAGATAAGGATACGGAGCTGCAGCGCCATCTCGCTGCACAGCATGAAGTGCTTGAGCATCTCGGCAGCGCCATCGCAATTTATGGCCCCGATCAGCGTCTCGAATTTTATAACCGTGCTTACCAACGCCTGTGGGAAGCGGAAGAAACGTTTCTCAACTCGAAGCCCGGCATGGGCGAAATTCTCGAAGATCTCCGCACCCGTCGCCGCGCGCCGGAACAGGCGGATTTCCAGCGTTATAAGAAGGAACGCCTCGGCCTTTTCACATCTTTGCTCGAGCCGCGCGAAGACTTGATGCATCTGCCGGATGGCACGTCACTTCGCATTCTTGCTGTGCCGCATCCGTTTGGCGGCATCATGTTCGTGCATGAAGACGTGACCGACAAGCTGGCGCTTGAATCCTCTTACAACACGCTGATCGCCGTGCAGCGTGAGACGCTCGATAATCTCGCTGAAGGTATTGCTGTGTTCGGCGGTGACGGCAAGTTGCAACTGCACAATCCTGCTTTCGCGCGCATCTGGAAATTGCCGTTCGATTACCTCGAGACCCATCCGCACGTCGCCGATCTGCTGGAACAGATGAAATCCCTGTTCAATTTCGGCAATCATTGGGCCGACTTCAAGAATGAGATGGTCGAATACACACTTGATCGCAGCCCGCGCAAAGGCCGCATCGAACGTGCCGATCACGCGATTATCGAATACATCACCATTCCATTGCCGGATGGCGCCGTGCTCAACAGCTATCTCGATGTCACGGATTCCGTGCGTGTTGAGCAAGCTTTGCGTGCGAGCAACGCAGCCCTTGCAACTGCGGATAGACTCAAATCGGAATTTGTCGCGAACGTTTCATATCAATTGCGCACGCCGCTCAACACCATTATGGGTTTCGCGGAAATTCTGACCAATCAGTATTTCGGCACGTTGAACGAGAAACAGGCGGAATATACCCGCACAATTATGGACGCCAGCAAGCGCCTTCTGCTGCTCATCAATGATGTGCTCGATCTCGCGACGATTGAAGCGGGCCGCATGGCGCTCAACCGTCGCATGACGAGCGTCGCCGATCTGCTCAATACCGCGAAGCAGATGACCGCCGAATGGGCGCGTCAGCAATCACTCGAAATCCTCATCGACTGCCCGTCCGATATCGGCGAGTTCGAGGTTGATGAGCATCGCATGAAGCAGGTCCTCTTCAATCTCATTAGCAACGCCATTAAATACACACCCGCCGGTGGCCGCATCGTTCTGGAAGGCCGGAAGAAGGAGCAGTGGGTAATGCTGTCGGTCATCGATACAGGCATTGGTATTCCTGAAATCGACCGTGAGCGCGTATTTGGCAAGTTCGAACGTGCCAATTCCCAAGCCCGCCAGAGCGGCGCAGGTCTCGGCCTCAGCCTCGTGAAGAGCTTTGTCGAGCTGCATGGCGGCCGCATCGAAATCGACAGCGAAGTTAACAAAGGCACACGCGTAACCTGCTATCTGCCGCGTGTCGCCGAAAGCGCCCAAGCCGCCTAATCTCCGGCCTAAAGACAGCCTCCCCTTGCGGCACTCGCAACGCAGCGCTACACAATTTCATGCCTGTTTCACCCATACCTTTGCCCGATCTAGCTGCCGTTGAGCGGCTTGCACAGAAGCTCGCGCCGCTTCTTAAGGTCGGCGATATGCTGACGCTGGAAGGTCCGCTGGGGGCCGGAAAAACTACGCTGGCGCGCGATATTCTGCGTGCTTTGGGCATCACAGGCGATGTGCCCAGCCCCACATTTACGCTCCTACAAACTTACGACACGGCCCGATTCCCGGTTTATCATTTCGACCTCTACAGGCTGAAACATGAGAGTGAGTTAGATGAGCTGGGATGGGATGACATTACGGATGGCGTCACGCTGGTCGAATGGCCGGAGAAGGCTGGGGTTCGTCTGCCCAAGGATCGCCTTACATTGCGGCTTGGTGTGGATGCGAACGGACAGCGGCAATGCGAGCCGCAGCTTTTCGGCAGCTGGGTTCAGCGCTGGAGCCAGCCATGAATAATCGCGGCGTCGAGATCGCAGGGTTTCTTGCCCAAAAAGGCTGGGAGGGTGCGGAGCAGATCCCGTTTGATGCCGATTTCTCGCCACGCCGTTATGCGCGTTTGTTACGTGACGATAACCGCCGCGCCGTTCTCATGGACGCTGATCGCGATCAAAAAACAGATGAATTTGTTTTGCTCGACGAGTTATTGCGCAAACTTCAGATTTCAGCGCCGGAAATATACGCCGCATCGCCCGCGCAAGGTCTTGTGTTGATGGAGGATCTTGGCGGCAAGAATATTGGTAATCTGATCGATGCTGGTGGCGATAAAGAAGCGATTTATATGCGCGCCGTCGATGTCCTCATTCACATTCACAAAACCTGCGATGTGAAAGATGTTAAGGCACTCGATATGCCGATCTTCGGCGCGGCCTTGTTCGCATCACAAGTCGAATTGTTTCTGGACGCCTACATCCCATACACCCGCGAACGTGAAGCAACTCACGACGAAGCCGAGAGTTTCCGTGACGCCTGGCGTCGCGCGCTGAAGGGTATCGATAATCTTCCGCAAAGCCTGATGCTGCGCGACTTTATGCCGGATAATTTGATGGATTTGCCGGAGCGGAAAGATTTTCGCTCGCTCGGCGTACTGGATTTTCAAGATGGCGGCATTGGCCCTGTGGCTTACGATCTTGCGTCGCTGTGCGAAGAAGTGCGGCGCGATGGTGGTGGCAAAATGTTGCCGGATGTCATTGCCTATTATCACAAGAAAGCCGGAACAGTTTTGCTGCTTGAGGAATTGACCAATGCTTGCGCAGTTTTATCGGCCCAGCGGCACATGCGCATTCTTGGCATTGTGGCATCTCATGCGCAGCGTACGGGGCGGCAGGACAAGCTGGCCTATGTGCCGCGCGTCAAGAATTATCTACGGAAACTGCTGCAAAACGAGGCTTTAAAGCCCGTACGCGACTGGGTCGAGAAGGAGGGGTTATGACGCCGATTTCCGGCACCGCGATGGTGCTTGCCGCCGGGCGCGGCGTACGCATGCAGCCGCTTTCGCTCACCACGCCGAAGCCGTTGTTGAAGGTTGGCGGCAAGCCGATGCTCGACCATGTGCTCGATAAGCTTGTGGCGCAGGGCATTCGCCGCGCGGTCGTGAATACGTTTTACCTGCCGGAGCAAATCGAAGAGCATTGCAAGACGCGCAAGGATATCGAGATTATCATCTCGCGTGAGACGGAATTGCTTGATACCGGTGGCGGCGTCAAAAATGTGTTGCGCCATTTCGGCGGCGAGCCGTTCTTCGTGTTGAACGCCGATCTGCCCTGGACAGAAGGCAAGGTCGCAAGCCTCCGCCGCATGGCAACAATGTGGAATGCGCCAAAGATGAATGCGTTGCTGCTCGTCATGCCGCGGGAGAAAGCTCGTGGCTTTGGTCCCGATGGCGATTTCAATTTGCTAAGCGGTGGTATCTTGAAGCGCGAGAGTATCGCGCCGCCGCGTAGCCATGTTTTGATCTCGGCGC
>DASTLS010000189.1:0-12848 GCA_035714725.1 Alphaproteobacteria bacterium
GGGTTACTGTTTTTTGTGATGCCGAATGGCATAGGTGATGCCTTCAATATTGAAGAACGCATTATGATGCCGTGGCTGATGACCTTCGAGGCGTGGCTTGCGATTGAAGTGAATAAGGTGCCCGTGCGCAGAAACATCGCCCTAGGCGTCGTTGTTTTCTTGCTTTTGCAAATGACTGATCGCACTGTTGCCTTCGCTGCCGTCAATGCACGTCTAAAGGAGTTTAACGAAGTCGGTCGCTGCATTCCTGATAACAGCGCTTATATCAGCATCGACCTTGATCACGCCGCTGCCATGCCTTTATCGCGATCATTGAAGCATCCGTTTGCAACAACAACGCGCTTCAATCCTTATGTAAATTTTCCAGGAACTTTAACAGCGGGACGAGAAATCGCGTATGTGGCCAATTATGAAGCAGTGAAGATAAGGCCGTATTTTCAGCTGAAATATCAGCCATGGTTGGACAGCATGATAGGCGAAGATTTCGATACGATGGCGCGCTCCGAAGACGTGGACGGTGTGTTCCGGAAATTTGCAGACGGGCTTGATGCCGCCGAGCATCCTGTAGATTACCTGATGACTTCCCAATTTACAGATGCATTCGGAGATAAGCCTTCGATTAAGGCTACGGCCTCCGTGATCGCCGCACACTATGTGCTGGAATGCGCATCGCAGTCAGGCGCAGTGAAAGTTTATAGGCGCAGCCGCTAGTTCAGGCGGTTTTCTTTTCAAGCCAGCGCGAGATTTTTTTGCCCAATGCAATCGAGGGCCGTTCAATCACCATATAAAACACGGTCGCCGATGCAAGCGATGTGGCGATAACGATCAGGCAAATCAGCCCGTAGGGCACCTTGCCGAGCAGCCCGCGGAATATGAAAAACAAAATCGGCAAATGGGTCAGATAAAGACTATAGGAGATGCCGCCGAGCCATTGTGCAATCCGAGAGTTCAAAAATGTCGTAAATTTTTCTTCATGGCGCGCGAATACGATGATCGTTCCGGCGGCGACGGCCAGGACAAAATCGATAATAAGCTCCATGCTGTGCTGTAGGGTTAGGGAGGTGAAAATTTTCCCAAGTATACTATTATCGGCTCGAATATCGGTCGGCATGCAGATGGCAATAAGAGCTAACGCCAGAAGACTGTAGCGCTTTGTCCTATTTAACCTGGAAAACCAGGCTTGAATGGGTTTGTTAAATTTGACCAGTAAGATGCCCAACATAAAGAATGGAACGAAGCGAAGCGTTAAAAGAAATGTGATGTCAAGATTATGGGCGATGATGAGGCTGTAATCATATCCCATCAAGATAAGTATGACCGTTGTTCCACCATATATCGCGATAGCGGCGAAGATCGCGATCCGCAGATTTCGGCACAACAAAATCAGCAACGGAAAAATGATCGAGATGCGTAGCTCATCGGCGAGTGACCAGATGACCCCGTCAAGCCATATGTCGTTTGATTGCCCGGTCATTAACAAGTGTCGCATGATGATCGACGGTGTCAGCGGAAAATTTTTCCATTCGTGATTGAACCAATAGCTACCCAAAGTCTCTGCGGCAGGCATGCTAAAGCTGTAAAGAAGTGCCGCAAGGAGAATTGCGATGGCGAACGGAATGTAAATCCGGCAAAAGCGTTTCGCCACATATGAAATATAGGGCGGCTTTTTACCCTTTAAGAAAGGTATAGCGAGAACATATCCACTCAGAACAAAAAATAGAATGACCGAGGCATGGCCGCTCAAAAAAACACGTAGAGGGGTAAGATGTAGCCATTTGGGCGGTCCTTGATGCAACGGATCGGGCCATACCAGATAACAATGCATCGTAAGTACAATAAAAGCCGCGATCCCGCGCAGGGCGTCGAGCGCGTGTAGGCGCGGCGCGCCGGACTCAGTTTTGGGGGGTAGTGAAAGATCTTCAGCCATGACCAGCTTTTGCGGTTTTAAAACTTGGTATCAGGGGATCGGGTTTCGGCGGATCGTTAAGCTTAAGTGTGGATTGATGAAGCGTCAGGCGCGGCAAGACGGACATCAGCAGAAAAGGCCCGATACCGAAGGTGCCGCCGATATCAATTTCAACGAACGAGCGGATTAGAAACATAAAACTAATGCCGAGCGCATAATAAGCCAGCACATCGGCTTCGTGCCGGGTGATGTATTGAAAGCTTTTGGCGCAGCAAGACCAGAACAGTCCTGCCATCAGGAGAACGCCGAAGATGCCGAGATCGACGAAATTCTGAATATAGGTATCGTGAAAGTGAAAGCCCATACGGCCGAAGATCTGGAATTTGTACCATAACGCCTCGGCGAGCTGGCGGCCTGGTACCCAGAAGTCCCCGTAACCGACGCCGAGAATAGGGCTCTGCATTCCGAAATTGATGCCTTCCGCCCACAAGAGTGTACGGCCAGTGAGTGTTGTGTCCTTACCGAAGGCACTGAAGCCGAGCTTCTCCCATCCCATCAATATGCCGGTTAAAGCCAGAATGACGGCGAAGATAAACCCGGCAATGAGAGCCGGTTTGCGAACCCGCTTCGGGAATTTGGCCAGTACATAGGCGCCCATGCACACAGCGACCGTTGCCATCAGGCTCGCGATCGATGTGGCCGAGCGGCTAAGATAGAGTGAGATAAGGGCGATGCCCAAAGGAATAAATCCGTAGATGATTTTGCTAATGAAGCGGACCCGCGCGAATACAATCAGCAGGGCAATAAAGGCACCAATTTCCGCGTTTAGTCCCAACTGATTTTTGGAGGCGAATAGTCCGACGAGCGAATAGTCGCCGCTGAAGTCGTCGATACGGTGCGTGCCGTTAATGAGCGACGCTACCAGCACGAGCGCCGAACCGGCAGACATGCCTTTGAGAAAAGATTCGAGTGTTGTGATGCGCGCGGCGAGGATGCTGACAAGAATCATAGTCGCGGATTCCAGCGCGCCCTTTGCCGTAATATCGGGATTGCCAGACCACAGCGTCGAAAGGATGGAATAGGATGCCATCAGAAGCGGAATGCGAATATCTTTCGACAGGCGAAGATTGAACTGTTTTTTGTAATAAATGCAGGGAAACCACATCCCGTAGAATAACAGGATGGGGTATATGCCGAACATGCCGGCATAGGCCATGATGCCGACAGTCAAGGTAACGAACGCGATGGTCGTTAGGCGTGGCAATTGCGGAAAGGTTTCGGGCCGCTTCTTTTCCTGGAAGGTCGGTCGTATGAAAGTCGCCGATGAGGTCTCGGTTTTGGCGATCATTTCAGCAACTCGAAATATTGGTCAGCGTAAATACGTGCTGATTTCGTCATGTTGAGACTATCAGCGACATATTGTCGGGGTCGATAATCGGACAGATTGTTGAGGAAACGCGTAAGCGCCGCATCGAATTCTGGCATATCGCGGAATGTCTCACCGCATGCGGGTGAGAAAAAGGGTACAGATGATGCGGCCGGCGGTGCGCCGCCATATTTTTTCCATAACGGATCGGCCCAGAACCCATTGTCCCATGCGAGAATGGGGATATTGGATGCCATCGCTTCTTGATAGGCGAGGCCCTGCGTTTCGTGCTCGCAGAGAAAAATAATAGCACGGCACTCGTTGAGCAGTTGTTTATAAACTTTATGGTCGTACATTTTATATCGGACCATTCGATAGCTAAGATTTCTGCGTTTGAGCGTTTCTACAAGCGGGGCGATAAGACTTGTCTCAAACTTATCGTGATCCCAACGTACTTTGTCGTAGACTAAGAAATCATACTTTTTCTTTTGCTGTGATAAATCGGGCCATTGCTCAAGATCGATGCCGGCAAACCACGAAAAACATCTGTCGCCATAAACTGGCTTATACATATCCAGCGTCCAAGGTGCGAGGACAGCGTATTTTTTAAAGCGCTTATCATCGAATAAATCGGGCCGTAGCATCGGGTGGTCGTAAAGTGACGGGCCAAGGACAACTGGATTAGGCAATGTCCAATTGTCGAGAATAAGCGGGAAACCCACAACACCGGCAGGATAATCCGGATTGTTGTGTGCCGTCTTATAATCATTGATACGCACATCATATCCGGCCTTTGTGAGTGCCCGGCACATCAGCTCGAACGAAACAGCAAAACCAGATTTTTTCTGTCGTCGGTGCGTGAGGTGATAAAGCGGACGCAGGACGCGTTTCAGGTAACGATCGCCCTTGATGAATTTGTCGGCTTCATATTCTTTGTAGAAAAGAAGGACGGTACGTTGTGCTTTCAAATCCGCTGTGGTTTCTCGTTTCCAGAGGCGGCTGATGCGTTTGCCGATGGCGCGATACAGATTGAGAGCGGCGACGGGGTGGCAGATCATTCCACAAAGTGTTGCCGCGACATCGCGTCGCTTAATGGCGTCGACCAGCTGGGTGAAAGCCAGGGCCTCTTGCAGGGCGGCATCACGTTTGGTGAGTGCTTTAACGGCGTCAGTGCCAAGATTGTGGCGTAGCTTAAATTTCCGGTCGCCTTCCATGATGCGTTTGACATCATCGAGCGAAAGTCGATGTGAGATCGAGCCTTCGCGCATGGTGTAGAGATAGCCCGCATCTTTCTGCACAGCACAGAGCGCGCCATAGGCGAGAGCATCGGCCAGCAACATATAATCTTCGCCGACGCGAATATCAGGATCATATCGCAAGTTACGTTTGCGCAAGAATTCCGTCGCGATCATCGGCTTGGTGTAACCAAGTGAAATCCCACCCCCCAGGAATGTGCGATTGTAGGCGATATAAGTCTCGAGCGTCAGTGTCTGCAGCTTCTCGAACATCGCGGGGGAATACATTGGATAGATCGCGCCATCGTTTTCGCGCTGGACTGTGAGATTGTCGATGACGATATCGGCTTTACGTTGCTTGGCGAGGTCGAGGCATGCTTTCAAGCGACCCGGCGCGAATGCATCGTCACCATCCAGCACCGCAAGCCACGGCGCAGTCGCGGCCGCGATACCGGCATTGCGCGCGACGCTCGGACCGCTGTTGCCGGAGAGGGTAATGATTTTGATGCGCGGGTCGTTGATTTTGGCCAGCACATCTTTCGTGCCGTCCGTCGAGCCATCATTTACGACGATAACTTCGACGCTCACGCCATCCTGATCAAGTGCGCTGCGCACTGCACGTTCGATGTAGTTCGCGACGTTGTAGCAAGCGACGATGACGGAAATATCGGGCATCAGGCTTGTCCGTAAGGTTGGAGTTCACGCACGCCAAGAAGGCGTGCGACGACGCCGGCATGCATCGTGCCGCGCAGCAGCCAATAAAGGCCGCGCTCCGGCTTGATATTCAAGATCGACATGGCGAAGCAGAAGAAAGATTTGGCGGTAGCCATCGGCACATTCTTAATGCGCGTGAAAATGGGGTGCGCTTTGAGGAGAAGCAGATAGCCATGTGTTTGGCCGGAGCGGAACGAGCGACGAATGAGCCATTTAATTTCCGCACGCTCAGAGGCCACGATTTCCGTCACCACGGCATTCGCGGCATACTCGATTTTGGCGCCCGCTTTATGAGCCTCGGAGAAGAACACCGTATCTTCCCCTCCCGAGCGGCCAAGATCTTCGTGGAAACGCAAATCACGAAAAGCTGGGTGTGTTCGGCGTATCAAAACATTGCAGCTATAGCCGGTTATGATTTTGTAGCGTACCCACACCGGTTTCGTAGAATGGAAATTACCACGCTCCATCCATCCCGGTACGCCGCGGCCATAGATCGCTTTCACGGGCCCTAGCACGATATCGGCATGCGCATCATTCATGCGGGTAATCAGCGCCTCAAGCCATTCAGGCGTCGCCTTTTCATCATCATCGATGAAAGCGAGCAGGGGAGCTGTTGCCGCTGTGAGGCAAGCATTGCGGGCGATAGAAATGTTGCGGGCAGGCGCGTGGATGTATTGGAAATCCAAACCATATTTAAGCGCTGTGGCTTCGATAGTTGTCTGAGCGTTCGGTGTTTCGTCATTATCCGCAATAATGACATGGATTTTCCAATCCGGACGCAGTTTCAGTTGGGCAAGCGATTGCAGCGTGTCGGCAATTTGTGGCCGGCGAAACGTGCAGACACAGATATCGATGGCAAGCGCCTCGCTCATGCTGCGCTCCGTTGAATAAGGAACATGCCCTTCCAAAATCCTATCGACCAGCCGAGATGCATGATCATGGCGGCAAAACCGGACGTAGCAAGCTGCAGGTCTTCCGCCTTAATTGTCAATTTGATGCCGTAGATAATGCAGATGAGTGCCCATAATGCTGCAGGCCAGAAAGCCAGCGGGCTCATCGGCGCGGCGAGGGCCAGCAAGACGGCGGGCGCCACGAAAGCAGGAATAAGCTGACGAAGCTTTGGCCTTGATCCGTGTTTCAACATGTTGCGTGCGCGGCCTTCGCCGTAACTCATATATTGTTTGAAGAGGGGCATCGGCGAAGAACGCGGGTAATAAGTGAGTTTCGTCTTCGCTGTCAGCCAGATTTTATATCCGCCAGCGATGAGCCGCGCGTCGAGCTCGGCATCTTCATTATGAGAGAATGTTTCGTCATAACCGCCAACTGCACGAAAAGCGTCGATACGCATCAAGGCATGATGGCCATGATCGACCCATTCGCCGCCATTGGGTACATTTCGGTGGGCGCTTCCTCCATTGCCGAGTGCGGAATTTTGTGCCGCGGCTACGGCTTTCTGAAATCCGCTCTTGCCGACAGTATCCATCGTTACGGCAATTGAGGCTGCACGCATCGCAGCCTCTTCTTCAACCAGCATGCGAATGTAATTCGTCGGATAATCGGCATGCGCATCGATACGAATGAGGTAGTCTGCGCCGAGGCCATAGGTCGCGACCGCGAGATTGATGCCGGCGCTTTGATAACGCTTCGGATTGTTTAGAAGTTTCACGGATGAAAATTCGCCTTGCAGTTTCTGCGCAATGGTAAGTGTGCCATCCGTGCTGCCGCCATCGGCAATGACAATGCGCAGAGGAAGATCGCTGTTCGCGGCTAAAATACCGCGCACGAGCTTTTCCAAATGCTGCGCTTCGTTGAGGCAGGGAATAATAACGAGTATGTCAGCCATGTGCAGCGCTGCCCGATTTTAAAGACTGCAAGTAACCTACCAGATCGGCGCATGCTGCGCGCCCGCAAACCCATGTTTCTGCGGGTGGTTGGCTGCTGGCTTGGCGAAGCCGTTGATATTGGTCACCCGTTAAGTCTTTGAAGAATAGTCCAAAATTTGGAATGATCGGATGCTGTGTTGTGACGCCGATGCCAAGCTGCTGTAAAAATTTTCCGGTTTCGACATCGGCTAACGCAAGAGGCACCGTGCCGAAACGCCCGCCTTCATAAAGCCGGTTGGGGAGAAGCCACGATGAGTTCCGGCCCTCTTCATACATATCAATCGCCCAGGTGAAATGAACTTCGCTGTAAATCGAGGCGAGATCATCCGGGCTTTTGTAAGGGCCAAGGAAACGCATGCCGGGTGTTGTCGCGATCACGTGATCGAAATCCTCAAGTTGATCGAGCGCCGGCTTCCCACGCATGATGACCTGAAGATTTCCGGCGCTGTGACGTACGAGATCGGCGAGAATATGGAGGCTCTTCTTGCAACGCAGAATACCAAACCATCCGATGACCCATGGTGGTCTCATAGATATATTTGAAGGAACGGGAGCGGATTCGTTCAAATCGAAAACTTTATTTTCGACTAAATGGATCGGCAATCGCACGCGCGACAATTTATTGAAATAGTCGCTGACGAATGCGGGGGAGCTAGTGACGAGTGCCGAGGCGCGTCGTGACAGCCATCCTTCAAGTTTGCGCAAAACTGTGCCGACAAAATCTTGTCGCAAAAGAAGGCTATGAATATCGAGACATTCGTAAACGAGGACTGGCTTCGGATTGCAGAGACTGCGGCCACGAACGCCAAGCGCCAGCATTTCGAGATTGCGTGCGAGAATGACATCGGTGTTGGCAAACAACGCGCGATACGTCTTCATGCTGATTGCGAGCCACAGCACAGAAAGAATGCGTCGCAGAAATCCGCGATTATAAGTGCGGCCCCAATTGATCGGCGTCAGTCCGGCGACATCCGTAACCGGCTCTTCGGCACGGCGGAATCCGGCAACGGTGACATCGGCGCCGCCCGCGCGCAGCATAGCGACACGCTTGTGAATGGCGGCATCTGATAAGTCATGCGCCAGAACCAGAATTTTTACCGCACCACCAGCCATCACGGCCATTTCCCTTTCGGATGCATTAAATGCCAATAAGCAATTGTCCGGAAAAATTAGGCTTCCGGCTCAGGCGGTTACGTCCGCTTAAACGTTGTGGGCGTTGTTGAGGACAGTGCCGATGATATTGGCGTTCGACAACACGTTCAGGCACTGCTTCAGGTCGTTCACGCGCGTGACGCCGTCATAAACGACCATCAGCGTCGCCTCGACATGCGGCAAGAAGGCAATCGGATCATCCTGAGCCAATACGGGCGGCATGTCATAAATGATCATGCGGTCGGGGTAGCGTGTCTTAAGTTCGTTAGCCAACGCCGCCATCTTGGGCGAGCCCAGAACTTCGGATGAGTTGTCGAGCGGACGCCCTGCCGGAAGAATGCTGAGGCGATCAAAAGACAGGCGCGTCAGGCAATCCGACAAGGGCACATTATCGAGCAGGTGATCGCTCAAGCCGCGTGTGCGCTCAAGGCCGAGGAATTCATGCAGGTTGGGTTTGCGAAGATCGAGGTCGACCAGAAGAACGGTTTGCTTAAGATCGAGCGCGATACTCATACCGAGATTGAGCGCGATGGTTGTTTTGCCGTCACCGTAATTCGGGCTTGTGATCGCAAGGGTGCGATAGCCCGACTTGTTCATGATCTGCAAAATCTGGGTGCGCAGAATGCGGAAGATGTCGGCTTCAGGATTACGCGTGTGATGCGCGAGGACGCGATGGCGCTCAAGCTGCGCTTCGCCGACAGTCATAGGCTCCGAATTGAGCGGGCGTGTATAGCCGGTTGTCGCACGATTGGCCGAAGCGACTGTTTGCCCGGCGCCGGTCGGCTGGGTGGCCAGTTCAGATTCCCTTAATTGGCGGGCTTTTTCGAGGGCTTTTTCAAGTCTATCCATAACTTATTCCCCGATCACGACAGGCCGACAAGATGCATAAAGGCGCCCCAGAGGGCTTCAAGCGGCATCAGCACAAGCGAAACCAAACCGCCGGCAACGACAAGTAAAAGAAGAGCGGCGGCGATAATGCGCGGATTGAGATGGCGCGTATGAATACGTTCATCCTCTGTATAAATGTGCGGAATGGTCACAAGCGGTGGAACGCCGACCAAGGCTGTCAAATGCTGCGTGCCGGAAACGGATTCACTCAGCGCCTGTGTTACGACAATAGCCGCGACGCCACCTGCCACTGACAAAATAAGACCTGCCAATATCAAAAGAAGTTGGCGTGGGTGCGTATGCAACGGAAGATCGGGCGGATTGATGATGGCAAGGCGCTGGCCTTTGCGATCCTGGATCATCTGCTCATCCATATCCGCTGCCATCTTCTTTTCTTTTAGCTCGCGATAACGGAGTTGGGCGTTGTCATAGTCGCGGGAGAGCGAAGCCATCTGCTGTTCAAGTTCGGGATTTTGCAGAATGGCTTTCTGGTATTTTTCTTGTTGTGTCTGCAGGCTTGCGCGCTGAGTGATGAGCGCTTTGTGCTGTTCTTCCGAGGCGCGCAATTGTGCAACGAGCGCCAGATAGGCCGGATTGTCGGCATCATTTTTGATGCCATTGGACGAGCTGCCCGAAGAGGCTTCAGCTTTTGTCAGCTGGTCTTGTAAACTTTTCAGCTTGTTTTTGAGTGCAACAACATCCGGATCATCCGCGCCATGCGTTTTTTGGGATGCTTCGAGGTTTGTTTGCACATCATCGATTTGTGAACGCAATGGGCCGGTATCCATGCTGCTCTTGTGGCCGACCTGCGCTTCGAGCGATTCAATCTGATGCTTCACCTTGATGACGTCGGGGTGCATCGGGCCGTATTGTGCCGTCAGCGTAGAATACTGCGCCTGAAGTGCTTTGAGTTGCGTCGCAGGTGTCGTTAGCACTTGACCATCGGCGATAACGCGCGAGTAGGGATCGACTGTCGCTAATTGTGCGCGTAGCGAACCCTGTGTGCCTTCATTGGTCTGGATCTGGCTGTCGAGGCCCTGAAGGCTCATGGTGGCATTTTCGGCCGCTTGCTGATTGAACATCAGCGTTTCAGGGCGTGCGACACCGTGCTCCGTTTGGAACTCGGCGATTTTCTTTTCCTGCTCAGCCATCGAGCTTTCGAGGCCTGCGATTTGTGAGGCAATAAATTCCGATGTCGCATGCGCCTGTTCGCGACGTTCCTTCAAATCTTCATCGAGGAAGCGGGTTACCAGCTCGTTCATAACCTGCTGGGCTGTCTGCGGATTGTTGTAATCAAAGCTGAGGGTGAAAGCGATGGCAGAAAGTTGATCGACCGAGACTTTCTGCGTTGCGGCCGGGTTAGCAACCGTGCTGCTGACAAGCGTCAGCTTGATTTTATCACTCATGCGCTTGGCGATACTCTCCATCGGCTCCGACTTGCGGTCGTTGTGATAGAGATCGAGCTTCGTAATGATTTCAACGAGCGATGCTGGCGACGTAATCTTCTGTTCGATCTTGCTGACGCGAAGATCGGCAAGCGCTTCGGGTGTATCTGCCGGGTTCATGCCCATTGGCGTCGTCATGTCGGGCGCCACTTGCGGCTGTTCGATCTCGACCGTCGCCATAGAGCGATAGGTCGACCAGAGAGCGGCGCCGATGAGCGAGATTGTGAAGAGGATGGCGAACGTCAGGTAGAAGTATTTCTGGCGTCGCTTAAAAATCGCAATGTAATCAGCTAAGGTCAGTTCTTCCATTGTCCGTCTATTCCCATTGGTCACGCACTCAGAAGAATGCCGAGGCGGTGTATTTATGCAATCAGGCCGGTCTCAAGAAAAGTAGAAAACTCATAAAGACCAGGCTTGGGGGTGGTACGACACGCCGAACAAGACTGTATGGTCGTCCGCCGTGCTGGAGGTGCCGGTAAGGGTTTCGCGGCGATACTGGTAGTTGCCGGTGAGATCGAAATGCGGCGTCATGTGGTAGGCGATGCCGCCGGTGCCGGTGATAAAGGTATCCATATTGCCGAGCGCTGACGTCTGGTAATCGGATGTCATGTAATTACCGCCGACATTCAGTGACAGCACATCGTTTAAAATATGCGTATCGGTAATGCCGAAGCTCGTCTGTAACGCTTCGGTGCCGTTGCCATACGGGTACTGTTGTCGAGCTGCTGTGAAGTGCGTCAGGTCCTGCTGGCCTTTGAAAGCAAGATCGGCAGAAAAGGTGAATTGTGGCGTCCAGTTTTGTGATGTCGTCGCCGTAAATTGCCGCGCTTCCTGCATACCGATATTGGCCGTTGCGGTTAGGCGTGGCGTCAACACGGATGTCCAGCCGATGGTAGGGCCGATGGTATCGTCAGTGTTTCGCGGCCCGACAGTTGTCTCATAACGCTGCGCCTGAATACCAAAGGTGCCGGTGTTGCGTGGGTCGAAAATGTGAGCGTAGGTCGGATTGATGCTGACAACCTGATAATCGGTGAAGACTGAACTATCGTAATGCGACTCCTGCACCGAGCCTTGCAGATTGATGCTGTCGACTGTGCTTGGCTTGTAGCCGACATTCGGCGTGAAGCTGTAGCCAAGATGGCGAACAGGGGCGACGTTAAAGTTGAAATCCGAAACTTCGCTGGTGCGGGTCGTGTCGTAATCGGTTGTCTGTTGCAGTCCTGCAGACCAGTTCGAGTTGGTGGTATTGATGCCCCCTTTGAAATGCACGTCGGTTGAATCAAAACTCGACTGATTGAAGATATTCTCATTCACCAGCAAATCTGCGCCGAGATGAGAGAGTGGCGTGTTGTCGTTGAAAATCAGTTCCGGGGAGGTGACGGAGCCCCACAAAGATTTCGCCGATGTTGTTTGCATGAGAGGGTTGGTCTCATACATCGCGCTTTCGGTGCCTTGAGCGCGAAGCGTTACGCCACCCGCCATATTCGGATCAGGCTGGTTTGAAAGTTGGCTCGGCACGCCCTGCGCCATTGCGCTGTGAGTGCCGAGGAAAAGCGCAAGCGCAACAGTTGCGGTTGCGAGTGCGGAGCGCCGTGGGGGCATATATGTGAAAATCACCGGGGGAACCTATTGATTATTAGAAAAGACCTGCGGTCGGAACGACGATGACATCGCCGGGTTTCAACTGGATGTCCTTATCCAGGTTATCCCCATCGACAACATCGTCGTAAGGGAAGGGGATTGAGGTTTCGCCGCCGCTTGGTGTATGGCGCAGAATTTTGATGTGACTTTCGGCGGCATAGGGAGTCAAACCGCCGGCTTGGCTCAGTGCCTGCATAACAGTGAGATGATGGCCCATGACCAGTTCACCCGGTTTCTGAACCTGGCCGATGACGCTAACGGTGTGGCCGAGATCGGCCTTGACGACGACGGAGACAGACGCATCCGGGATGTAACTGTGGAGCTTCTCTTTCACCGTTGCTTGCACTTCAGCGGGTGTCTTGCCTTTGACATTGATCGTGCCAATCAGCGGGAAGTCGACGCTGCCATCGGGCAGTACAACGACTTCGCGATCAAGCGACTCTTCTTTCCACACTGTGATCTGCAGAACATCGCCGGGATTGATGGTGTAGTTGGAATCTTGTGCGTGTGCCGGGGAGATAGAAAACAGAACCGCGACCAGAAACAGAAGCTTCATCACTTTTTGCATGATTTCCTCATCGACAGCACAGACAAACCGGTGTTGTGGGACGCGAGTAT
>DASTLS010000190.1:0-3548 GCA_035714725.1 Alphaproteobacteria bacterium
CATCGAGCCATCTTCACGGAAATATGGCATCATATAGGCGTCGCGCTTAAAACGTTTATAATAGGCAGAAAGCTCGATAGCGCAGCGGTCACAGCGTATCTGTGCTGTGTCCATTTGCGGATAGAAAGACGGCTCCGACTGTGCCGGCGATAATTCCTCAGCCGGCGCGTAACTCAAAATGCGCGTACGCAACTCGCCAAGAAAAGTTCCAACTTCACGGCCACTCATGACGCGATGATCGAACGTAATGTGAATTGCCATCGGATGGTTAGGCTGCGCTGCATCGCCGCCAATGCCGATAATTGCCGACTGATGCCCATTAATAAGCGGGTGAAAATGAAGAATGTTTAGCCCCGAAACATCCGTAACGGTCAGTGTTGAGCCGGATAAATCTTCCTGCGTGAGGGCATTGCGGAGATAGCGCATACCGATATCGAGGGTCTTCTTCGCGAAATCGATCGGCTTTAGTTGATCGGCTTCACGAATAGTTGTGACCTTCAATCCCTTGCCAAGATCGAAAGCAACACCAAGATCAACGCGATCATAATAATGAACGGCGTTATCTGAGAAATAGGACGTGAATTGCGGGTTAGATTTTAGCAACTGCGCAATTTCATATAAGATAAGCGGTTGAATGTTTCCGCCGAGAGCTTGATCGGCCATCAATCTTTCCCGGATTGATGCCGAATTAAAGAATATCGAGTGCCGACTATTGATATTGCCACTCTCACCTTGAGTAAGCGCTGCAACTTCCGCCTGTTTGGCAAGAGAGAGTCTTTCGTGCCGGGCAGCCTGCGGTGTTGAAGCTGCAGGAGCTGCCAATTTCTGTATCGACGCTGAAGATTTTTCTAATTCATCCAAAGTCGGGGCACATAGATAAAGCGGGTCGCCGGCTTTTATAACTGCGCCTTTTTCCGCAAGCGGTTTAATAAAGCCCGCTCGCTCGGCATCCACTGTAATTAAGGTTTTGGCCGTTTCGAGATCGACAACGGGCTTACCCGCCTCGACTTTTGCGCCGGGTTTAATATGCCAAGCAACAATCTCGACCCTCGTATCGTCTTTGTTAATTTGCGGAACTGAAACGGTAAAGGAAGTCTCGGTCACGATACAAGGCTCCAATCGACCGGCGTTCCAGCTTCTACGTCACGATTAACTTTCTTGCCGAGAAGCTCTTCGAAATATTTTGGCTCCAGCCCAAAACCGGGACGAACGATGCGCAAGTTCTTCTCATTAAAAGTCTGCCCTGCCTGCATATTCTCCCCGACATACAGACTGCGACGGAATGTCTTGGATTTTTCCTCAGCCGCCGTACCGCCGTAATTCACTTTTCCTAGGCTTTGCCAAGCTCGCTCCGTCTCGCGACGCATAAGGGCAAACTCTTCCGGCTCCATCGAGAATGCGGAATCGACACCGCCATCGGCTCGGCGAAGGGTGAAATGCTTTTCAATCACGACGGCACCGAGGGCAACAGCAGCAACGGCAACGCCCACCCCCATGGTGTGATCGGATAGGCCAATGCTGCATCCCGTCAGGCGCTGCATATCCGGTATTGTGTTGATGTTGGTATTTTCCGGCGATGCCGGATATGTGCTGGTGCACTTCAAAAGAATGAGGTCCTTGCAACCGGCTTGCCGTGCGGTCGCGACAGCCTCCTTGATCTCGTCAACCGTCGCCATGCCGGTCGAAACGATCATCGGCTTGCCAGTTGAAGCCACCTTCTTGATCAGCGGCAAGTCCGTACATTCAAAAGACGCGATTTTGTAGGCCGGCGTATTCAGGCTTTCAAGAAAATCGACAGCGGTATCATCGAACGGCGTGCTGAAACAATGCAGCCCGAGCGCATGGGCCTTTTCCATAATCGGCTTATGCCATTCCCACGGGGTATAAGCCTCCTTATAAAGATCGTACAGCCGCCGCCCATTCCACAAGCTTTTGGCATCATCGATGACAAATCCGGCCTTATGGGAGTCGAGGGTAATTGTATCTGCGGTGTATGTTTGAAGCTTGATGGCATCGGCGCCGGAATCCGCTGCCGCCTGCACAATCATCAAGGCACGCTCGAGCGACTGGTTATGATTACCAGACATCTCGGCAATGAGATAAGGACGTTCACCTGGCCCAATTTTACGGCCCGCAATGGCAATGCTCATTTTATCTTCTCCAACTTTATCTTATAGCGTTGCCCATTATGTGAAAAGAAGGCCGGAAACCGGTCAGGATCGCAGACCCGTAATAAGTTGAACTGTTCAGCAATGCTTTTATGAACGTCTAATTCGCTGTCTGCAGGCGTGCGCTTGGCATAATAAGTCGCCTCTTTATCCGACTGCTGGCGAGGCTTGATCGTGTTGAAATGAGCAACCGCGTAATCCATGAGTTCATATTCAGCGTCGAACAACGCTTTGTTTATTTCATCAAATAGGAAATCTTTCGACACGGCGATGCGCAACTGATGCCAGATATCGCCGCTATCAACCTTATCCGCCGCTTCCAGAAGCGTGACGGGCAATGCGTCGGCGCCTTCAAGGATTTGCCAAATATGTGGGCTCCAGCCCCTGCCCTGCGGCAAATCACTCGCATGAATAATGAGCACTTTTTTATATGGAGCGCGGTCGGCAGAACTCACAATCTGATTGCATGAGATCAAAAATAGCAGATCGCCACCACTCAGCTGCGACTTATCATTCACGATATCGACGGTATGCGCAGCGCTCTGCGCGGCCCGCCAGCGCTCCAGCCATGGGTGCACCGGATGATTTTTATCGCTGCAAAGAATGGTTATTTTCATCGACAACCTAACTATACCCCGAAATTGGTAATTGCAACGGCGACACGTTCGGCGCCCTGCCCATCCACAAGTTCCGCGGATTTTGCAGCCATATTTTCGAGAGTTTTAGGGTCGGCAAGCGCTGTTTTAAAAATTTTAGTTAAAGCCGGCACCTGTATATCCTGCCACTTGCCAATATTGATGCCGGTGCCATGGGCATCGAGCGCAGCGAGGTTCGGCGCCTGATTATCGGCGATCATGCCCATGATTGCGGGTAGACCGAGGCAGCAACGTTCCCAGCTAATACCGCCGGTCGTGCCGATGAACAAATTCGCATCCGCCATGAGCTGCGCCATATTGTCGCTCTGCACATGAAGCGTGACGTCTTTAATCGACGCTACACGCTTCTTGAGATCTTCCAGATTTGGGCTGCCCGAGCCGACAACGAGCGTCAGTTTTGGCGTGGGTAGAACTTCCCATGCGCTGACAATTTTGCCGAGGATGTGATGGGTATCGTGCCCGCCGACACAGGCGAGCCAATTATTCGGACGTTTTGCCAAAGGCATATTCTCGATTTTCTTGCGCGCTTCGCCGAATTCCGGCCGAACAAGCGCATAACGCGGGCCGATAAGCATGCGGCATTCAGCGGGTATACGCTGGGTGTAATCCTTTGGCTTGCGGCCGAGATTTTGGTCCATGAGCAAATCGCAAATATGCGCACGATCGGCGATATCATCGATAGCCATCAGGCGTGTGTTGTCCGGCTTAGCCACCTTCTCCCACT
>DASTLS010000191.1:0-3274 GCA_035714725.1 Alphaproteobacteria bacterium
AGGCGAGCCGGAAGCGAGTAAGGTTCCACCCGAATGGCACATCTGGCTGCACCACACGGCTGACGCGCCCATTCCCGATCAAAGTCCTTTCCGCAAGCCCTGGCAAAAACCGCATCAGCCGAATTTGACAGGAACACCGAACGCCTATCTACCACCCGGTCATACGCTTGAAGGTGGCAAGCGCGCCAAAGCCACCGGCGACTACGAAGCTTGGCAGCCCGACGCCTGAATCTTTAGGGGAGAACAATGGGACGCAGTATTTTCGAAACCATTCTTGGAGCCGTCGTTCTTGTGATCGCGGGAATGTTCCTCGCGTTTGCGTATTCGAGCGCCGATCTGCACAAAGTTCAGGGCTACACCGTCAGCGCAAACTTTCCGATGGTCGATGGCCTCAAGGACGGCATCGATGTAAAGGTGAATGGCGTGAAGATCGGCTCTGTCACGGGTTTGCATCTCATTACCGATACCGGCCCTAACCAATTTCTCGTGACCGTCAATATGTCGATCGATCCAAGCGTCAAGCTGCCGACCGATACGATGGCGCTGGTCGCAAGCGAAAGCTTGCTGGGTGGCAAATACATGTCGCTTGAGCCGGGCGTGGATGAAGAAAACATCAAGACTGACGGCACCGGTCGCGTGACGCGCACCCAAGCGCCATTGCGTCTCGATGACCTCATCGGCCAGCTGATCTATAGCCAGAAGCGTGGCGATACGCCTTCTGCAGCGGCACCGGGCAAAGGTGCATCTGCAGCTCCTGCCATGCCCGCGCATCCCTAATGCGTTTTCTGCTTTTTGTCTTGGCGGCGATTTTTGTAGCGCTGCCGGCTCATGCAACTGTTCCGACGGTTGACCAACCGATCGCTGTTCTCCGCGCTCTCGATAAAATGACCGCGCGCGTGGAAGAGCTGGATGTGCCGGTCAATCAGCCGTTGAAGTTCGGCACGCTTGAGATAACCGTGCATTCCTGCCGCATCACGCCGCCGGAAGAAACGCCGGAAGCTGCAGCCTATCTTGAAGTCAGCGAGTTCAAGCCGGGCGAGAAAGACGCGCAGATTTTCCATGGCTGGATGTTCGCGTCGAGCCCGGCGCTGTCCGCGATGGAACACCCGATTTACGATATTTGGGTAACCGGCTGCAAAGATAAGCCTGCGGCAGCGCCCGCCAAATAATCCCAATCCGGTTTTTTTGGAACAGCAAGCTTCACCGGCTTTTTGACCGCGCCCGCAAGCAGATGCAGGTAATTCGCGCGCGTGACTTCATGCGTGCCGAACTGCTGCAGATGATCGGTCTGGAACTGCGTATCCAAAAGCGCGAAGCCGCAGTAACGCATCAGGGCAACGAGATAGACAAGGGCGACTTTGCTGGCATCGCGCTTGCGGCTGAACATGCTTTCCCCAAAAAATGCACCGCCGAGGGAAACGCCGTAAAGCCCACCTGCTAAGTCATCGCCATCCCATACTTCGATGGAATGGGCATGCCCGCGCCAATTAAGCGTTGTGTAGAGGCCGACAATCTCGCGGTTAATCCAGGTCGTTGGTCTGTCCGGCGCGGCCTCGGCGCAGGCGCGAATGATCTTGTCAAAGGCGGTATTGAGTTTAACCGTGTAGGGGCGCTTTTTGATCACGCGCTTCAAGCTGCGCGACACATGGAAATCGTCATCGAGCGGGATGATGGCGCGTACGGGCGGATCGAACCAATGCAGCTCGGTCGAGTTCGCGCTCTCGGCCATCGGAAAAATTCCGGCGGCGTAAGCGCGCAACAAAACATCGGGGGTCAGAAAGTGAAGAGAGCGGTTGGACATCCGCCCTTAGTTTACTTCTTTGCGAGGAACTTTTCCAGCCAGTGGATGTCGTAATCGCCATTGATGAAATCGGGCTGCGAAATCAACAGGCGGTGCAACGGTAGCGTCGTATCGATGCCGCCGATAACGAATTCTTCCAGTGCACGACGAAGGCGGAGCAAGCATTCATTGCGGTTTGCGCCGTGAACGACAAGCTTCGCGATCATACTGTCGTAGTTCGAAGGAACTTTATAACCATCATAGAGGGCGCTATCGACGCGCACATCGAGGCCGCCGGGCGGATGATAGCCTTTGATCTTGCCGGGCGAGGGCGCAAAGGTTTCCGGATTTTCGGCATTGATGCGGCATTCAATCGCATGACCGTTGAAGACGATGTCTTTCTGCTTGTAGCTCAGAGGCAAGCCGGCGGCGACGCGGATCTGCTCGCGCACCAGATCGATGCCGGTGATCATTTCCGTGATCGTATGCTCGATCTGCAAGCGGGTGTTCATTTCGATGAAATAAAACTTCCCGTTCTCATAAAGGAATTCGATGGTGCCGACGCCGCGATAGCCGAGTTTTTGAATGACCTTGGCAGCCAACGCGCCGATTTTCTCGCGCTCGTCGTTGTTGAGGCCGGGCGAGGGGGCTTCTTCGATAACTTTCTGATGACGGCGCTGGAGCGAGCAATCACGCTCGCCGAAATGGACAGCGTTGCCATGCGTATCGCCGAGCAGCTGCACCTCGATATGGCGCGGCTTCTCAAGATACTTTTCCATATAAACTTCGTCGTTGCCGAACGCGGCGCGCGCTTCACCGCGTGCCAGCTGATAGGCTTCCGGCAGATCTTTGGCCGTACGGGCGACCTTCATGCCTTTGCCGCCACCACCTGCTGCAGCCTTGATCAGAACGGGGTAGCCGATGCTCTCGGCATTCTTGAGGGCTTCATCGACGGTTGCCACTGCACCATCGGAGCCGGGGACAGTTGGGAGGCCTTGAGCCTTCACCGTCTGCTTAGCTGTGACCTTATCGCCCATGATGCGGATATGTTCGGGCGTCGGGCCGATGAAGGTAAAGCCGTGCTCTTCGACCATTTCGGCGAAGGTGGCGTTTTCCGACATAAAGCCGATGCCGGGATGGATGGCGTCGGCGCCGGTGATGCTGGCGGCGGTCAAAATGGCGGGGATGTTCAGATAGCTGTCTTTTGCCGGCGGCGGGCCGATACAGACACTTTCGTCGGCAAGACGCACATGCATGGCGTCCGCATCCGCTGTCGAATGCACGGCGACGGTATGGATGCCCATCTCCCGGCATGCACGATGAATGCGAAGAGCGATCTCGCCACGATTGGCTATGAGAACTTTTTCAAACAAGGTTTGATCCTTACGCGATCACGATCAGCGTTTCGCCGAATTCAACTGGCGATGAGTCGCTGACGAGGACCTGAGCGATGGTGCCGCCCTTGGGAGCCTTGATCGGGTTCATGACCTTCAT
>DASTLS010000192.1:0-3203 GCA_035714725.1 Alphaproteobacteria bacterium
TCGTGCATCCGCGCGAACTTAGCTATGCGCTGGCTTCCTTCGATCGCCTCTCGGTCAACCTCGCGCAAGACTTGCTCCATAGCTGGAAGCAAGACCCGTCCTACCTCACAAAGGCTCAGGACGACGAAGTGGTTCTGGATAGCTAATCACTTCGCGGATTTTTTGCGCGGAATTTCCTTCGACATCGACCACATCGCATCGAACTGCTCGCGATAAGCTTTCGCGACCAGCACGGATGAGATCACCGCGATATGCGGCCCATGCGCTTCATCGAGCATAAGAATGCCGAGCTTATCGCCAAAGGCATAAAAAGGAACGTTGCCTGAGACCTTGGGGCCCCACCTGTATTCGATATAATCCGCACCGGTGATTGAATAAAAATCCTGCTCGCGCAACAGAATGCGGACCTTCACTTTCTTGAGATTATTCATGCGCTGGACATGGAAAGTCATATAGTCGCCGAGAAATTTCATGAACAGGCGATCATCGACATTGCAGATGCAAATCGGCTTGCTGCCGTCGACCGAGGACTCGTCGCATGCCGCGGTATAGACATCATCCATGAAACGCTTAAAGCCTTCGACGCCATCCAAACCATAAACGGAGTGGCGCTTCATTTGCACGCCGGTGGTGCCGATAAATTCTATGCCTGCATGCTCGAGTACATCACGAATTTTGCTTTGCGTGCGCGCTTCGGGCTCGCCCTGATTGTTTTCGAAACGATGCAGGGTTGGCTCGCTGACGCCGGTTTGTTTTGCAAGCTCAGTGCGCGACCAGTTGAGAATGGCGCGCGCGGCACGGAGCTGAGATGCTGAGAATTTAGACATGATGATAATCTTTCAATCATTCAGAGATATGAAAACTATCACTGAAAGCAAGTATTTGACAATAATTATATCATGTCATTATAGACGAGGTTGTGGGAGAGAAAACATGAAAAACACATTTCTGAGTGAATTTTTTAAGCGTCTTGATGTTGCAATCAATGGAACGCGCAAACCGCTTTACGAAGTCGATTTTATCGAAGGCGGTGAATGGCGCGGCAAAATTTATCGTAATCCTGCACATAATGGTCAGCTTCGTCATTTTAATTTCGATCATTTTTATATTAGCAAATATTCGGGAGGCTGGACCCTCTACAGAGATTTCGGCTCGACGCAGGAATGGACGCCGTCTGAGAGAACAACAATCAGAACAATTGCCGAAGGGCTGCCAATTCATGACGCGCTCTCTTTGATTCAGAAAGAGATGGCGGAAGCGCGAAAGAAAACCGGGCGTGCGTATGGCTTTCGTAGCTATTACGGCGGGGACCCATTGCCAGCTATTTTACGAAGACTGAAACGAGGCGAAAACTTTGACGAGCCTTTGCCTCCGACCGCATTGATTGGAGAGAGCCGCTTTTCTTCGACTTGCACCATGTAGTGAAAGGAAAGTGCCATGATTCCGAGCACAATTTCATCGCGGCAGATAAAGGCCGCTCGTGCATTGCTCGACTGGTCGCAGGAAAATCTGGCCGATGCTGCGGCACTGTCTGTCGCCACGATCCGGAAGCTTGAAGTTGGATATATCTCGCCGCGCCATTCAACGACCGGAACGATCCGTCGCGCCATCGAAGCGGCAGGACTTGAATTTATCGAGCCGAACGGCGTGCGCCAGCGTACCGACGATGTCGTAGTTTATCAGGGCGCCGATCGCGTCGCGGCGTTTCATGAAGATATTTTGCGCACGCTGCAGAGAAATGGCGGCGAGCTGATGATGGTGGCGGCCGGCGCCGAAGCTGCCTTGATGCAGGAAGACGATTTGTTCCGGAGAGTGCTCGAGACCGGCAGCAGTGTCGGTATTAAATGTCTGACGGTCGAGAAATTGCCGTTGCCGCCCGCTTTGCCGCGCTGCGAATGTCGCGTCATTTCAAAACAGATTATCGAACCGATGCCGTTTTACGTGTATGGCGATAAATACGCGATGACCGTGCCGGGAGCTACGCCCGCGCCGAAAATCGTCGTGCTGCATTCGGCAATTACGGCCCAAGCCTCGCGTCGGCAATTCACTTCAATGTGGGAAAAGGGTGCGGCGATTTAGCGCGAAGAGCGAATAATGGCTTTGCCATCATGCGATGCTTCCAGCGCCTTAAGCACCGGTTGAAGCCATTCGGCAGGTGTATCCTTGCCGGCATATAAAACAGCCGAGGTTGCACCTTCGCGCAGGATGGCGAGTTCGTTCCAGCCGGCTCGTGCAAAAGGTGCGCGGATATCTTCCGGCGCCCATTTCTGCGAACGGCCGATCCTGAACTCCATGCCCTTCTTCAGGAAGTAACGCTTTCTGCCGATGCTGATGCTGGTATCGCGCTCGACGATATGGCGGTGAATGACGCTCTTATAAACGCCTTCCGGACCTTGAGGGTCGTAGACTTCGGCATAGTAGGGGCGGCATTTAATGGCGAGATCATCGAAATCTTCGTCGCCCGACATGTATTTCGCGAAGGCCCAATAGTTGGTCTGGAAATCCTGATAGAGCGAGCTTTGATAACCGGCTGCAGCTTGCTCTCCCGAAGAGCTATCAATTGTCGCAAGGAAGAAGCCGCGATGGTTTGTCGCGCGGGCAAAATTGGCCGGAACATGCTCGAGATTGATGTCGTTGCCGAGCGTGCAGCCATACATCGTGATAAAAACTGGCGCGCCTTTCGCCATTTCATCCAGGCCGTGAAGCGGCTCGGTGAAATCACGGATGATCGGCGTTACTTTGATGCCCAGCTCTTTCTCGACGGAAGCAGCGGCTTCGTAACCCATGCGCGGGCAAAGTTCCCAATTCGCGGCAGCGTGCGCGTTGATCGCATGAAGTGTGGGGACTTCCTTAGCCATAACGGCCCAGCGCGTGCCAGGACCCGCCATAAGGCCGAAGGGATTCAACGAAGCAAAGGCATCGTGCAAGAATTCAGCCTTCTTATGAATAAGGCGTGCTTCGAGCAGCGGCAGCATATAGTCGCGCAGATGACCGAATTCGACGATGTTGGCCCACATATCGGCGCCGCTCGGACCTTCCGGTGTGGCGTAAGGCTGGTGCAGCCACTTATATACGTTCCACTCGCCCTTCTGCAGAAGCTTTTCAAGGTCCGACATATAAGCGTTATAAAAATCCTTGCCGCACACTTCACGCGGATGAGCCGGAGCGCTTTTATATCTCAGTCTGTATGCGGCTAATGCACC
>DASTLS010000193.1:0-5941 GCA_035714725.1 Alphaproteobacteria bacterium
CCTGTTTGACACCAGCAATCTCGAAGCCAGCCTTTCTCAGCCGGCCATTACGATTGAGGGCTATGAACTCAATCGTGACGACCTGCAGGCTTTCTATGCCGCGCGTAATTTCCGCGCAGCTTGGGACTTCAGCACACAAGACCAGAATACTTTCACCGGATTTCTGGATTCCCTAACCAAGCTCGTCGATTACCACGGTCTGGAGCGCGAAGATTATCCGCTCGATCTGATGCAAAAACTGGGAACGGCAACCGATGCCGATAGCAAAAACCAGCTTGAGCTTCTTGTCACCGACAGTTTCATTAAGCTCGCGCATGATCTGCATGGCGACACTCTCGATCTGCACGATCTTTATCCCGGCTGGAATTTCGAACGCACACCCGTTGATATCCCGACAACGTTAGCAGCCGCCGTTTCGGGAAATAGCGTCAATGAATATTTTGAGAGCCTCGCACCCAAAAATCCGGTTTACGGCAAGCTCGCGACCGCGCTTGCGACGTATCGGGGCTATGCCACAACGGAAGCATGGCCACAGATATCGCCGGGTCCGAGCATCAAACCTAAGGAGCATAACCCTCGTGTAGCGCAGTTGCGCGCGCGCCTCGAAGCCGAAGGGTATCTGCCACAAGCGCCGATATCCACCAAAGCCTCCGAAAGCTTTACGCCCGATGTCGAACAGGCGCTGATCGACTATCAAACGCTCAATGGCCTTGCAACCGATGGCGCTGTCGGATCGAAGACACTTGAAGCGCTGAATACACCCCTGCCCGTCCGTATCGATCAGATCCGCGCGAATATGGAGCGCTGGCGGCATATGCCGGACGATTTCCCGCCGGAGCGCTATACGCTCGTGAATATTCCTGATGCCGCCATTACGATTACCGAAGACGGCAAGGTGATTTACAAAGGCATCGTCATTGTCGGGCGCGTGGACCGCAAGACACCCTTCATTCAAAGTAATATCCGCAGCATGCTGATCAACCCGTCATGGCATGTGCCGGCAAAAATCGCGCGCAAGGATATTCTGCCGAAGCTGCGCGAAGACCCGCACTACCTTGAGAAACAAGGCATCGTGATCAAGGATTCAAACGGCGATCCGTATGGCGATAAGATCGACTGGCAAACGATCTCGGAAAATCAGTTCAACTTCAAGCTGCGGCAAATGCCGGGCGATTTGAACAGCCTTGGCCGCTTGAAATTCGATTTCGACAACGACTTCGCTGTTTACATGCACGGTACACCGCATCAGGAGCTGTTCAAGAAGAATGAGCGTTCGCTCAGCTCAGGTTGCGTACGCCTGCATGATCCCGAAGAAGTTGCGCAGATATTCATGTCTCACAACAAGGAGACGTGGGATATTCCGAAGCTTGAGGACAGCATCAAATCGAACAAGACCCATTGGGTCGCGGTTGCACAACCGATGCCGCTCGATATCGTCTATTGGACGGTTTTCACGGACGATGAGGGCCGGGTGAATTTCCGCAAGGACGTCTATGATTATGACAGTTTCCTCATTGCCAACATGAAGGGTGAGGGTACGGGGAAAGCAATGCGCCTCGACCAAGGCCCTGATAAACATTGATTCTTTACGGCGTTAATAACTTGTAACTCGCCTTTAACCGGCTTAAGCATAGTCTTTCGTATTAACGGAAGCCGAGTGCCGTGCATGACTAAAGCCTTTGAAACGACCCGTCGCAAGTTCATCCAGCTAGGTTTATCAACCTTGGCTTGCACTATTGCCACTCCGGCTCTAGCCGCCCTTCCCCATATGAAGGGCGTGCGTTCGATGGCCTTCCACAACCTGCACACCGATGAGCGGCTGCACGTCGATTACTATTCGAACGGCGCCTATAACCGCCCAGCGCTTGCAAAAATCAACCACATCCTGCGCGACCACTATTCTGGCGATACCCATCCGATGGATATCCGCCTGATCGATCTGGTTTATGACCTGCAGCACAAGCTGCGCAACGATCGGCCGATTGAAATCATCTCCGGCTACCGCTCGCCGAAGACCAATCAAATGTTAGCTAACCGCTCAGACGGCGTTGCGAAGAACAGCTTCCACACCAAGGGCATGGCCATGGATATCCGCATGAACGGAACGTCCCTGCGCCAGCTGGAAAATACCGCCCTCTTCATGCATCGCGGCGGCGTTGGATACTATCCCGACAGCGAATTCGTGCATGTGGATGTCGGCCCTACCCGCCGTTGGGGCGCACAAGTCGGTTAAGCGCGACGCGCGTTCCGAGCTTCCTGCAATTTCTTGAAATCGTCACCCGCATGATGGGATGAGCGCGTCAAAGGCGAGCTCGAGACCATCAGAAAGCCCTTGGCACGTGCCAGCGTGGCATAGCTCTCAAACTCTTCCGGCGTCACAAAACGATCGACACCGGCATGTTTTGGCGTCGGCTGCAGATACTGGCCAATCGTGATGAAATCGACATCGGCGGCGCGCATATCGTCCATCACCTGCGCAACTTCATCCTTCGTCTCACCAAGGCCGACCATAATGCCGGATTTTGTGAAGATCGTCGGATCGAGTTCTTTCACGCGCTTCAAGAGATTAAGCGAGGTAAAATAACGAGCGCCGGGACGAATGCCGGGATAAAGCCGGGGCACCGTCTCAAGATTGTGATTGAACACATCTGGCTTCGCTTTCGCGACCACTTCAATCGCGCCATCCTTGCGCATGAAGTCAGGCGTCAGGATTTCAATCGTGCAACCGGGGGATGTTTCGCGAAGACGCGTGATAACGCGCGCGAAATGGGCGGCACCACCATCTTCCAGATCGTCACGATCAACCGAGGTGATAACGACGTGATGCAGGCCAAGCTTGCCGACCGCTTCCGCCAGATTATCTGGTTCATGCGGATCGAGCAGATCGGGCTTACCCGTTGCCACATTACAGAACGCGCAGGCGCGTGTGCAGACCGAGCCCAAAATCATGAAGGTCGCGTGCTTCTGCTTCCAACACTCGCCGATGTTAGGGCACGAGGCTTCTTCGCACACCGTGTTAAGCTTAAGCGAGCGCATAAGACCGCGCGTCTCGTCATACTCGCGGCTGTTGGGGGCCTTAACGCGAATCCAGTCGGGCTTCGGCGGCGATGCGTTATCGGGCCGATTGATCTTTTCCGGATGCCGTGGCTTTGGGGTGTTTAAACCGCCGTCCATAATGCCTCAAAAATTAAATATGTATCGCGCGCCCATAAGCATCGAGGACCGCCTCGTGCATTGTCTCAGAAATCGTCGGGTGCGGGAATACTGTATTCATAAGCTGTTGTTCTGTCGTCTCTAATGTCCTTGCGACGACGTATCCCTGGATCATTTCCGTGACTTCCGGGCCGATCATATGGGCGCCAAGCAATTCGCCTGTTTTGGCGTCGAACACGGTTTTGACGAAGCCTTCCGGCTCGCCCATCGCGATTGCTTTGCCGTTGCCGATGAAGGGGAAGCGGCCAACTTTGACCTCAAAGCCAGCGGCTTTTGCCTTGGCTTCGGTATAACCAACACTCGCAACCTGCGGCGAGCAATAGGTGCAGCCGGGAATGTTGGCGACATCAAGCGGATGAACGCCCTTCACGCCCGCAATCTTCTCGACGCAGACAACGCCCTCGTGGCTGGCTTTGTGCGCAAGCCATGGCGGCCCCGCAACGTCACCGATAGCAAAAAGCCCCGGCTCGCCGGTGGCGCCCCATTGATCGATTACGATATGGCCGCGATCAACCTTGGCTTTGGTGTTTTCGAGGCCAAGATCTTCGACGTTGCCGGTAATACCGACCGCCATAATCACGCGATCGAATGTCGTCATGGTCGAAGCGCCCTTCGCTTCAATCGTCGCCGTGACGCTATGCGAGCGCGGCTCGAGTTTCTTGACTGTGGCACCCGTCAAAATCTTCATGCCTTGTTTCTCGAACGCCTTGCGCGCAAAAGCGGAGACTTCCTCGTCTTCCACCGGCAGGATACGGTCTATGACTTCAACGACAGTCACCTCGACCCCGAGCGTGCGATAGAAACTCGCGAATTCGATGCCGATAGCGCCGGAACCGATCACAAGCAAAGTCTTCGGCAGAATGTCCGGCACCATCGCTTCACGATAAGTCCAAATCAGCTTGCCGTCCGGCTCCAGCCCCGGCAATGACCGCGCCCGTGCGCCGGTCGCGAGGATGATGTTCTTAGCTGTCAATTCGACCAGCTTCTTGCCGTCTTTCGTAACTTCCAGCTTGCCCTTACCGAGTAGCTTGGCCGTGCCGTCCATCACTTCGATCTTGTTCTTCTTCATGAGGAACTTCACGCCGGTTGAAAGCTGGTTTGCAACCTTACGCGAACGCTCGACGATTTTCTTGATATCAAACGAGACATCTTTGACCGTGAAGCCATAATCGGCTGCATGGTGGATGAGATGAGCAATTTCAGCCGAGCGCAACAGCGCCTTGGTCGGAATGCAGCCCCAATTAAGGCAGATGCCGCCCATATTTTCGCGCTCGATCACAGCGACTTTCATACCGAGCTGCGCTGCACGAATGGCCGCGACATAACCGCCCGGACCGCCACCGATGACTACGAGTTCAGCGCTATCAGACATGGTGATGCTTCCTAATCCACATCGCCTTAAGCGGCGGTAAAGACAACGTCGAAATCAAATAGCCCATAACCGGCACGAACGCATGTTTCCATGCCCCGTCATGGCCGAGAATATTGAGCAGAATGAAACCGCAAAGATAGGTCGTGCCGGCGATAAGGCCACGGCGTACCCAGCTGACTTCCCACGCCTTATCAGCCGCAACGCGCTGATTGCGGTCTTCGATAACCTTTATCCGTTCTTCGATATCGGGCATCAGACAACCAGACTATAGGGCTTTTCGATCATCGGCTTGAAGGCAGCAAGGAATTCGGCACCCACCGCGCCATCGACCGAGCGATGATCGACGGAGAGGGTGCAGGTCATCACAGTCGCAATCGCCAGCTGGCCGTTCTTCACGACCGGACGTTGTTCACCAGCACCCACTGCGAGGATGCAGGATTGCGGCGGATTGATGATCGCCGAAAATTCGCGGATGCCATACATGCCGAGGTTCGAGATGGTAAAACCACCGCCCTGGAATTCTTCAGGACGTAGCTTGCCTTCGCGCGCGCGCATGCCGAGGTCTTTCATCTCGCCGGAAATCTGCGCCATTGTCTTCATATCGACATTTTTGATGATCGGCGTCACAAGGCCGTTTGGCGTCGCGACCGCAACCGAGATATCGATGTTCTGGTAACGCAGGATGGCATCATTGGTCCAAGAGGCATTGGCGTTCGGGACTTTCTTCATCGCCAGCGCCACAGCACGAATGACGCAATCGTTGACTGAAATCTTAGTACCCGCAACTTCGTTCAACTGCTTGCGCAGCGTCAGCAACTCGTCGATCTCGCAGTCGATGGTGAGATAAAAATGTGGAACGGTTTGCTTGGATTCCGTGAGGCGCTTGGCGATAACTTTGCGCACACCGCTGTTGGGAACGGCTTCATAGGCAAGGCCAAGCTTATCGGCATAATCACGCGCATCGATGCCCTGTGGCATTGCGGTTGCGGCAGCTGGCGTTGAAACAGATGGAGGTGGTGATACCACAGGCCTTGCTTCGACACGCTGCGTCGGCGTCGCACGTGGTACTGACGGCGCTGAGACAGTTCTTTGCGGTGGAGCACTTGGTGCAGATGCTGGAGCAGCCGGTTGAACATAAGGGCTTGGCGCCGGACGTGCGCCTTCGATATCCGCGAGGACGATGCGACCGTTCGGGCCACTGCCGTGGATAGCGCTGAGATCGATGCCCTTTTGCTCGGCCACACGCTTGGCGAGCGGGCTTGCGGAAACGCGGCTATCGCTCTTGCCCGATTTGGCAACAGCAGGAGCTTCGGATTTTTTGGAAGATGATGGCGGTGGCGCGGATGGCGCAGCTGA
>DASTLS010000194.1:0-12211 GCA_035714725.1 Alphaproteobacteria bacterium
CGAATGATCTGATCGAGAGCTACTACCTCCCCACCATGATGATAATGGGCGGCGATCTTGTCCGAGAGCTTGGCTGGATTTTACTTCCCGATCTTGTCCGGTTATATGGCGATACGGTTTTGGCACTTCTTGCTAAGAAAAGAAAAATTGATCGCTACCGTGACGATGTCATCGTCGAGCATATGCATTTTGGCGTCGGCAAAGCCGCGTATGATGAAACGGCCAAAAAACCGAGCGCTATTCAAGACCGTGTCACCTTCGATAAGTGGCGGTGGAGTTTTGACCCTACCGTTCACTTCGTTGCTGTAAAATGGGGCACAAAATATTCGGCTGATTACGTGAATATTCTTTTTGATATGGTGAAACGCAACCTGCCCAAAGGTTTTGGCTATCGGTTCACATGTTTTACCGAGGACGCAACCGGCCTCGATGAGGGCATCGATATTCAGCCCTTACCCGAAGGCGTTATCGGTTGGTGGAACAAGCTTTATCTCTTTAAGAAAAGACTGTTCGACGAGGGCGAGCGCATCGTCTTCCTCGATCTCGATACTGCTATTACCGGCAATATAGGCGATATCGCATCCTACAAAGGTGAATTCGCAACTTTGCGCGATTTCTATCGGCCACGCGGATTGCAATCCAGCATCATGCTGTGGCGTAGCGGTTTTGGAAATCATATCTGGGATATGTTTCTTACTGCCAACAAGCCGGATATCGAAGGCGGCGATCAGGCCTGGATCGAGCGCGTCAATCCCAATGCCGATATCTTGCAGGACCTGTTCCCGGGCGCCTTTGCAAGTTTCAAAGAACGTGGCCAGATCGAGCCGCCGCCGGGCACAAAAATCGTTTGCTTCCATGGCGACCCACGGCCCCATCAGGTGAAAGATAATTGGGTCGAGCGCGTCTGGAAGAAAGGCGGCGTAGTTCATGCCGCAGAGGCATCATCGGCAGTTGAACTGCTCAAAAATGTCGAGCATGCGATGACACTTCCCTTACCCAATCTTCAGCAAGCGAATGCTCCGCATCCGGGCGAGATATGCCTCGTCGGCGGTGGTGCATCGCGCGCGGCATGCCTTGAAGAATTGCGTCAGCGCCAGCAAAAAGGGCAGGAAATATGGGCGCTTGACGGCGCTTATCAGTGGCTTATTGAAAACAATATCACGCCGAATGCGCAGATCATGTTTACAGCCGATCAGAGCAATGCTGCGTTCGTCCCCACAAGAACCGACGCAACTTTGTTCTATGCATCACAATGTCATCCTGACGTTTTCACCAAAGCTGCGAATGCTGCAAGCGACATCATCATCTGGTACCCGATGATCGACGGCATTCGCAATGTGCTAAAAGATCGGAAGGCTGTTTTCATCGGCGGCGGCACAACGACCGGCATGATCGCCATCAGCCTTGCCTTCACGCTTGGCTGCCGGGCTATTCATTTGTACGGCTATGACAGTAGTTATCCGGATGCGACAGGCGAAGACCGCATGCAAGTCAATGTCGATGGCCGCAGCTTCACGACCTCAGTTCGCATGGCGCAGCAGATTAATGAATTTAAAATGCTCATCGGCAGTCTGGTGCAGCAAAAAACCGGCATCACGCTTCATGGCGATGGCTTACTGCCTTTCGTGATGCAGCAAATGTCTAAGGCGCAGCAAAAAGCGTCTTAATCTTCTTCCTTCGGCACGAAGACTTCCCAGATGATGACGGTGCGGCTGTCGCGATCTTCGAGATCGCGCGAGGTGGGAATGACATACTCACCGCGTTTCTCGAGCCCATCATGCGGGACATAGGCCCGGCCCGGGTCCGCGAGAAACACACGCGTACCTTTAGCAACGCAGCGCCATAACCAGCGCATCATCTTGGCGCTCATCGCCTGCTGATAGCAAACGTCTCCGGCGAAGATGATATCGATATTCTTCACCGCCTTTTCCATGTCGATGCCATCTTGCGAGATAACCTCAACATTATTTTGCGCGGCATTCAGTTTGATGGCGGCCAGCGCCATCGGATCGATCTCGATTGCTGTGGCGCTCTTGGCGTCGGCCTTCATCGCTGCAATCGCAGCAATACCGCAGCCGGCAGCAAAATCGATGATGCGCTTTCCCTGCACCAGATCGGGGTTCTCGAGGATGTAGCGCGCGACGCCCTGCCCGCCCGGCCATGCGAATGCCCAATAAGGCGGCGGCAAGCCGTTTTGCTTTAACCGCTCTTCTGTCATTTGCCACAGCGGCGTGACTTCGGTTGCGAGATAAAGCGGGATTTCTGGTACTGCACTGGCAGTCGTGACCAGCGTTTGCTGGCGAATAAATTCTTCTTCAGTCATCAGATATATTTACCCAAAATAATGCCCGCAAGAACGATCAGCCCGAAATTACGATTGCCTTCGAAACGCCAGCGGCAATCATTAGGATCATTCATCTTCCAAGCCATGATCTGCACAGCCGCAAAACCCGCCGCGAGGATGAGCAGCACATAAAAGCTTTCCTTTAGTTGTACGGCATGCCCTGCCAGTGCAAGGAACAGCACAGCAAACGCATAAAATCCAGCCACCCAATGTTTGGAGTCTGCGCCGAACAAACGCGCGGTCGATTTCACGCCGATACGAGCATCATCATGAACATCTTGGTGCGCATAGATCGTGTCGTAACCAAGCGTCCAGAAAATGCCCGCGATATAAAGCCAAAGCGCGCCGAGGCCGATGCCGCCCGTGACAGCACTCCACCCCATCAACGCTCCCCAGTTAAAAGTAAAACCAAGAAAAAGCTGCGGCCACCAGGTGATACGCTTCATCAGCGGATATGTGAACACTAGCAACAGCGAGACCACGCCAATCGTGATCGTAGCCCCGTTCAACATAATGAGAACGCCAAGCCCAATGAGAAGCAGCATCGCGAGGAAGATAATCGCTTGCCATAATTTCAATTCGCCGCTCGCGAGCGGGCGCGTGCTTGTGCGCGCAACTTCGTGGTCAAGCTTGCGGTCATAGATGTCATTCACGACGCAACCCGCGCCGCGCATCACAATTGCGCCGAGTGCAAACAGGATTATCAAACCAATATTGGGAAAACGGTCAGAGGCAAGCGCGATGCTCCACCAGCATGGCAAAAGCAGAAGCCATGTGCCGATTGGCTTATCGAGCCGCATGAGCCGCGCATAAGGTTTCAGCGCGGCAGGGCAATGGCGATCAAGCCATTGGCCGTTCCAAAAATCATTCCAGATTGTTGCTAAGCCGGTCATGCTTTGCTAACAGTAATTCTCATTTGCAAGGATTACAATTGTGTTTGCAGCCGCACTTATTGTCTTTCGCGAGGCGCTGGAAGCCGCCCTTATCATCACCATCATCATGGCGGCGACGCGTGGTGTGCGTCATCGCGGGCTCTGGGTTTCGCTTGGTATGGCTGGCGGCGTTATCGGTGCCGGTCTCGTCGCAGCGCTGACCGATATCATCTCCACCCTCTTTCAGGGCACGGGGCAGGAAATCGTCAATGCTGTCATCCTGTTCCTCGCCGTCGGCCTCATCAGCTGGCACATCGTCTGGATGAATAGCCATGGCCGCCAGCTTGCCGAAGAAATGCGCGCCATCGGCAAAAGCGTAAGCGAAGGCGAAAAGCATCTTTCCATCCTCGCACTTGTCGTAGGCCTCGCTGTAATGCGCGAGGGCTCGGAAATCGTTCTCATGCTGCAAGGCCTTTGGAGCACCGGCGACAAAACCGCGATGCTCGGCGGCGGATTGTTGGGGCTCGGCGCTGGCGTCGTTGTCAGCTGCCTTATGTATCTCGGCTTCTTGGCCCTCTCCATCAAGCGCGTGTTCGCGCTGACGAACGCTTTTCTGATGCTGATCGCAGCAGGAATGGCGGCACGGGCCGCGAACTTCCTGGTGCAAGCCGATATCCTGCCTTCCCTCACGCCGCGCATGTGGGACACCAGCAACATTCTCTCTGACCAAAGCCGCGTCGGTGAGTTCTTTGCCGCCCTTGTCGGTTATATCGCCAAGCCAAACGGCATCGAGGTTTTATTTTACGGTGTGACGGTCGTGTTCGTCTTGCTGATGATGCAGTATGCGAAGAAGCACGCGAGCAGTGCGAAAGCTTAATGTTTGATGCCGGCTTCGGCTTCTGCACCCTGAGGCAGCGTCGCCATCTCTAACAAAGCCACAAGCATATCGGCTCGTGCCTGCAAATTCGGCGCTTCGAGCAAGGCTTGCTTCTCGTTCGTCGCCAGCGGGCAGATCATGGTGAGCGATGAGATCAGCAAATCGTTCGGCGTGTTCTGCACCGCATTCCAATCCGCCGCGATGCCCTGCATCTTGAAATAGTTCTGCAAGATGCTCATCAGACGCTTGCGATCAAAATCATTATCTTCCGTCTCATGGATATCGTCGATGAACGACTGCCAATCCACGCGCGCACGACGGTAAGGCTTATCGGCAGGAAGTTCATTGATCACGCTGAAACGGCACACGCCGGTGAGGCCGATCAGAAAGCGTCCATCTTCCGTCTCGTTGAACGACGTAATGCGCCCGGCGCAACCGACCTTGTATATAGGTGGCGTGCCATCATCCTGCCCTTCCGGAGCGTTCGGCTGAATCATGCCAATGAGGCGGCCCTGCGCCAGCACATCATCGATCATCGCGAGGTAACGGGGCTCAAAAATATTCAGCGGCAGCTTCGCACGCGGCAAAAGAATAACGCCCGGCAACGGGAAAATCGGAATTTCCGTAGGCAGCAGTGCCGGAGCTTCGGCTGTGGCGGTAAGCGTGCTCATGAGAAGAGTATCGATGACAGGCGTTTACGGGCGGCAATCGTGACCGGATCCATAGGGCCGAAAGCCTCGAAGAATTTCACAAGCTGCTTCCTTGCAGCTTCTTCATTCCATTTGCGTTGGCGGCGCACGATCTCAAGCAGCTGATCAACCGCCTCTTCTTTCTCACCGGCGGCATAATGCGCCATCGCAAGATCATAGCGCGTTTGATGATCGGCCTCATTCTGCGCCAGTTTTGCCTGTAACTCGGCGACAGGCGCTGCATTCCCGGATTGTTCTGCCAGCTCAAGCGACGTGCGGATGGGATCGAGCACTTTATTCTTTGCAACATCTGCCGGAGCCTTGGCGAGCATCTCTTTCGCTTCGTCCGATTTGCCTTCGGCGATTAGGCAACGCAGAAGTCCGGCATAGGCCTGAGCATTGTTCGGCTCGGCATCGAGGATATCGGCATAGACCGCATGCGCAGTTTCCAGATCGCCGGACGCGAGATAATCGGCGGCATGCTTCAGCGCTTCATCGGAGCTGTTCACATTAGCAGCAACAGATACGCCGCTCGCCTTGATCAGTTTTTCGAGCCAATCTTTCAGCTGCGCTTCCGAAAGCAAGCCCTGCACGCCATCGAGCGGACGGCCCTGATAAAATGCAAAGATCGCGGGAATGGATTGAATGCCCATCTGCTGCGCGATCTCGGGATTTTTCTCGACATCGACGCGAGCAATGCTCACGCCGCCTTTATAGGCGCCGACGACTTTCTCGAGCGACGCTTCCAGCTGCTGGCACGGCGCCGCGCGCGGCACCCAGAAATGCGCGAGCACGAGAATGCTGCGCGAAGCCTCGATCACATCGGCCATAAAGGTCGCGAGATCGACATCCTTCGCGCTGGCGCTGGCAGCCTGGGGCTGCTCCGGCGTCGCGGCCAATTGGGAAAGCGATGACATCATCAAATCCTGCCTGAGGCTGAAACTAGTAAAGAGATAGGCTCATTTTGGCAAACGGCAAGTAGCCTGAAATCGGGGAAAGGCCGCTTTTTCAGGCCGGAAACGCACTTGCAAACAGCGGCGGGGACTGTATTATCGCGCCCGGCTTCCGGCCAAGGCCGGAAACGTAAGACGGATGCGGGTGTAGCTCAGCGGTAGAGCACGACCTTGCCAAGGTCGGGGTCGCGAGTTCGATCCTCGTCGCCCGCTCCACTTCTCTCCTAGTTGTTAACAATTATCAAAAAGCTAGATTTCCAACTCGCCAAATATAGCCTAAATTAAGGTGCGTTTGGATGGTGGAAAAATATATGCTTATCAACAGCAACAGAGCTATTCAAACTGATAAAAAAATTGATTGCGACGTTGCTGATAGCAAGTTTGTAAATCAACTTTTTGTGCGTCTCATCGCCAAGAAGCGCCGCTTTACCAATGTCAATTTCAAATATGCCATTTTTGACAATTGCTACCTTCGTGATTGTGTATTTGATTCATGCAATTTCACAGGCGTGCGCTTTAGTGGCACGAACATGCAGGGTTCTAGTTTTTCTGGCTGTATATTCGATTATTGCACTTTCGATAAAACCACTATCGATAACGATGTTTTAGATTCCAACTGTCCATCGTTTGAGAATTTGAAATTAAAATTTGCCCGCACCCTCCGCATCAATTATCAGCAGCTTGGGGATGCAAAATCAGCGAACAAAGCTATGAGCGTGGAATTGCAAGCTTGTGAGATTCATTTACACAAGGCGTCCTTTTCGAATGATGTGTATTACCGAACAAAATATCGCGGTTGGGATCGAGCAAAACACGTAATTGAATGGCTCGATTTTAAATTATTAGATTTTATATGGGGCAACGGAGAAAGTGCATGGAAGCTTTTACGTGCCGTGCTCCTCGTATTTATCGTAATGACATACATTGATATTAGCGCGTGGAAAGATCCCTCTATCCCCCCAAACTATGCGGATAGCTTCTGGAAAACTCCGCAAATTTTTCTCGGTGTAATATCGCCCGACAATTACCCTAAATCATACTTAACCTTCATTGCGTTCATACGTTTAGTGGCCATGGGATTTTTTATGTCGATAATCATTAAACGATTTAATAGGCGCTGACATGCACATATATGCATTCGGCTCAATAAGTCGTGGGGATGTCTCGCAAGATTCTGACATTGATCTCCTTGCTATTGTGAAGGGATACGATGCACGATTTAATCCAGAAGATTTTTCTATATATTCTTACAAAAGAATTGAAGAAATCTGGGATGAAGGAAATCCGTTCGCATGGCATCTATCACTTCAATCCAAGCCTATTTTTTTATCTGATGAAATTGATTTCTTAAAAAATTTAGGAAAACCCAAACCCTATATGCATTGTTTAAGAGATTGCGAAAAATTTTTGAATCTGTTTTGCGATGCTCGGTCTTCAATGTTGGATAACAGCGTAAGTTTAGTATTTGATCTTTCTACTATATTTTTGAGCATACGAAATATTGCCACTTGCTTCTCTTTAGGCACCTCAAATCGGCCCGATTTTTCCAGAAGCTCAGCATTGCGTTTGGAGGCGAAGAGTCTTCAGCTGCCTAAAGACGTATATCGAATTTTTGAAAAAGCGCGTATATTGTCCACAAGAGGACGCGGCGAAGATCTAACAAGTGGTGAAGTCGAGACAGCACTTAAAAGTTTGTCATCCATCCATGAATGGATGACAAAATTAGTAACGGAGGCAAGAAATGAGCGAATTTGTTAATCGCATGACCGTTCAACGACGTGTGTTACAGATAGTAAATCGGAAAAAATGGGAAAAAGAAGCCCTTTTCGGCTTGTCTGGCAAGGCTATTGAAAGATGGCTGACTATTAACTTGATCGACCCAAAGAATCGTCTCGCCATCCTCGTTAAAGAAATTTCATCAAAATTATTCTTCCTTGCAAGTAAAAGCCAAGAACAAGTCTCTGAAGATTATCGGCTGCTGTCAGAAGATGTTTCAAACATTACTGAACGATTGGAACATGAAGTCAACCAGATTGCATAGGCTCTAGGAACTCTCCACATGCGCGTCATGGTTTTCGTTAAAGCCACCAAACCGTCTGAAGATGGGCAGATGCCCTCGGCTCAACTGATGGCTGATATGGGCAAATTCAATGCACAGTTGATGGCCGCCGGAATTATGGTCGAAGGCGGCGGCTTGAAACCGACATCGAAAGGCGCACGCGTGGCTTTCTCCGGCAACGACCGCAGCGTGAAGCAAGGCCCCTTCAGCAACACACCGGACATCGTCTCGGGTTTCTGGATATGGAATGTGAAGTCGCTCGAAGAAGCGATTGAGTGGGTTAAGCGCTGCCCGAACCCAATGCCCGTCGATAGCGAAATCGAAATCCGCCCCTTTTATGAGATGGAAGATTTCATTAATTTAGGCTGACCTAAGCGGCTCCAAGCCTTCCCTGAAAATATTTCGCAGCGCATTAACCTAAGCAAGCCGCGTTTTCATTGCAGAGAATCGCAAAACCCCTTTATTGACAGGTACTTTTTGTCCCATTACTTTTTGAGGCAGCCAAAAGGCGCGCCCACTATTTGAATGTGCGATTTCTAAAGCGATAGCATCATATGTTAAAACGTATTGAAGTTGCCGATTTTACGCTTCCGGTCTCGACCGACGAAAGCATCACTATCACGAGTAAGGATCTCGGGAGCGCTGGCCAACTTTCGCCGCGCCTTGCCATGGCAATTGCCAAAGCTTTTAAACACCAAAAAAAGACGGCCCGCCCTTCAACTAATAACAAACGTTTTGATCGATATCCCGAGGTAACATTCGCCATTAGTCACGTTCTTCTTGGGAAGCACGAGAAAAAGCCTATCCAAGGCGATCGTTTTGCCGATTGGATCGAGAATTTTTCGCTTCTGAAACCGGGCGGCCAACAGCGCAGAAAGCTGCGCGACAGAATAGGCGCTCAAATCATACCTTTCGTCAAAATTGTCGAGGAAAAAACAGGCGGACGCTATACAGCAGGATTCCGCGAAGACCACATTGTCATTATCAATACTCAATTAAAAAATATTGATCTTACCATTCATGGCAAGGTGTTCTCAGACGCCATACCGGTGTGCGATTTTAGAACGGGCCATCATGACGGTCCGCAAGACAATCGCACCTATCGCGGTTTTCCTATCGATGTTCTGCGCGCACTTGAAAAAGCAGGACAAGAGGGATTGGCTGTCCAAGAAAAAGGCAGTGAATACTATATCGACGGAATTAAGCGCGGATATAAATTCAAAGCTCTCCGATCGATGCTTTCAGATACAAATAGTTATTTAAGAGCAGAATCCGGATTCAATGAAGTAACGCTGACAATTGCCGGTGGGCGTTTACGTCTCTTAGACCTTGGGAATGATGGAGATTTTCTACTTTACCAAACCATCAGCCGCGACCCCGGCAAAAATAATGCTTACGTCTTTGCCGCCGCAGCCAGAGAAGCTGCGCAACATTCCGTGATCGGCCAGACTGGCATGTCTGCGCCGCAAGCCCCTTCCGCCGCCATGCCAGAACGCGCAGCCATGAAATACGAGATGCGGTAACATGGGCGCACTGATGATCCCCGAGACAAGTCAGCGCATTCTCAGCACGGCGCTTGGCATGCCCTGCTCCCGAGACAACAAACCGGATATTGAATATGTCGAGGAGAGCTGGGGTTTTTATATAAGGGCAAGCAACGAAAAACATTCTATCGCTTTTGTCCTTGGCTGCGCCGGTCAAATTTCGCGCGTCACGTTTCACAAATCTGCCGGCCAGGCGATATCGGAAACCGTACAACCTAGCGGTGAACTTCGCTCAATGTGGATTCCCTATGACGAGAACGGAAAGCCGCACGGAACACCCGAAATATTCCGAACGGTAAATCCCGAGATAACGGGCCGCGAAATTCGGCGGCGATCAGCCGATATCTTCCCCCGTACATGGCGGCTATTGGGTTTAATCCGCTAAAATCAGCTTCTTTCGCACCTGCAAACCCATTTTAGGCAGGTTCTATGCTTTTATTTGACCTGTTCCCGCCACGGCGTTAACTTGCCGCACACGCAAAAACGGGCCGTTAACGATTGCCCGACCAGCGACAAAAAAGATTTATTTCTCAATGGAGTGAGACGTTATGGCCGGCAGCTCAGCGCGAAAGAAAACACCTCCGAAGGCCGCAAAAAACCCGGGCAAGTCCGAAGCCAAAAAATCCGGCCCTACGCCCGTCCGCTCTTTCACCCCAGCCCCCAAAGATTTCACCCAGGCTTTTTACGCCAACGTCCTCGCGGCAGACCTTGCCTCCTTCTCCACCAACGAGCGCGAGCATATCGCAGCTTCCATCTGGGAACTGGCACAGAAGCGCAAGGCTGGCTCGCTCAACCTCCGCGTTTTCAATCCATCGCCGGTCAAGGACGGCTGGACAGTCGATCACACCGTCATTGAAGTCATCAATGACGACATGCCGTTCATCGTCGACTCTCTTACCGGCGCGTTGCAACAGCGCGGCCTTACCGTTCACATCATCATCCATCCGGTGCTTTCGATTGTGCGCCAGGGCGACCAACTCCGCACACTCGGCACGCATCCCGATGACGGACGCGCTGAATCCTTCGTCCATATCCAGATCGATCACTGCCTCGACACAAATCTGCTGAAGGAAATCGAGCAGGAACTTCTCGCTGTCCTGAAGGATGTCCGCGCCGCCGTTGAAGACTGGCCCAAGATGCGCCAGCGCATGGCGGAATCCATCGCGCAAGCCAATGCCTCCAAGCTTCAGGCATTTGCCGGTGAAAACACCACAGAAACGCGCGAATTCCTGCGCTGGCTGGACGACAATAACTTCACCTTCCTTGGCTATCGCGATATCGATCTCGTGCAGGAAAGCGGCAAGCTGAAGAGCATCAAGGTTGTCGATAGCTCAGGCCTCGGCGTATTGCGCGATAGTGAAGCGCGCATGTTCGGCGGCCTGCGCGACATGAATAAGCGCAAGGCAGTCGCGCTGCAGAATTATGTGCAACAGCATCATCTGCTCGTCGTAACCAAAACCAACGTCCGCGCCCGCGTGCATCGCCCGGTTCAGATGGATGCGATTTTCGTTCGTCGCTTCAATGCCGAAGGTGACATCGTCGGCGAGCGGTTGTTCGTCGGCCTCTTCACGTCCAAATCCTATTCGCAAAATCCGAACACGATTCCGTTCCTGCGTCTCAAGATCGCGCATGTGCAGAAGCGCGCCGGCTTCGATGCCACAGGCCATGACGGCAAGTCGCTGATCCACATCCTCAACACCTATCCGCATGATGAATTGCTGCAGATCAGCGAAGACGAATTGCTGCAAAACAGCCTCGGTATCCTGCAATTGCAGGAACGCGCGCGCGTCGCCCTTTTCGCCCGCCGCGATCCGTTCGAGCGCTTTGCTACCTGCTTGATCTACGTGCCGCGCGACCGCTATGACTCCGCACTCCGCGTTCGTATGCAGAGCTTTCTTGAAGCCGCCTATAAAGGCAGAGCCGAAGACTGGAACGTTCGCATCGATGACAGTCAATTGGCGCGCGCCTTTGTCGTTATCCAGCTGACACCGGATTCGCCGCAACCCGACCTCGCCAAGCTCGAAGCCGACTTGCGCGAAATGTGCCGCGGCTGGAGCGACCGTTTGCGTCACAGCCTCGTCACCGAATATGGCGAAGCGACAGCCCTCGCTCTTCTCCGCCGTTATGGCGATGCTTTCCCCGCAAGCTATAAAGATCTCGTGGCACCTGTGCTGGCGATGGATGACATCCACAATCTCGAGCGCAGCAAAAACCTCGATGCCGATCACCTGATCGTCGATTTGTCGGAGCCGACCGAAACAGGCCTCCATCACCTCAAGCTGTTCCAGACCGAACGCCCGATTGCGCTCACGACTGTATTGCCGCTGATCGAAAATATGGGCCTCAAAGTCGAGTACATGAACGGCCCTTACGAGATCAAGCCGAAGGACAGCGACAAATCCATCTTCATCCATGAATTTGTCGGTCGCCCTGCGCATGCGCCGATTGCCGATTTCCGCCACATCCAGCCCGCGTTTGAAGAAGCGTTCGGCAAGGTCTGGACCGGCGATGTCGAAAATGACGGCTTCAACGCCCTCACTCTCCGCGCCGGCATGACATGGCGCGAAGTCAGCGTCCTGCGCTGCTTCGCACGTTATCTGCGTCAGCTGCGGATTCCCTACAGCCACGAAATGATGGCAGAAACATTCCTGCATCATTCACATGTCGCGCAACAGATATATGCCCTGTTCTTCGCGCGCCACAATCCCGATCTCAAAGGCAACCGCGTTACGCGCTGCGGCGAGATTGAAAACAACATCAACGAAGTTCTGGCGAAGATCGATGTGCTGGAAGAAGACCGTATCGTCCGTCGTTATTTGAATCTCGTCCAAGCCTCCATGCGCACCAATTTCTTCCAGGTGACGAAGGCCGGC
>DASTLS010000195.1:0-2983 GCA_035714725.1 Alphaproteobacteria bacterium
CTTCGGCGAAGATCAACTGAGCGATCTGCCATCGCAAATTCTGGCCGCAGAAATCACGCGCGAGCAAATCTTCCGCCAGCTGCAGCAAGAGCTGCCTTATGCTGCAACCGTCATTCCGGAAAAATGGGAAGTGAAGAAGGATGGCTCGGCTGTCATTCACCAGACCATCGTCGTCGCGCGCGAAGGCCACCGGCCTATCATGCTGGGGAAGGGTGGTGAGCGCATCAAATCCATCAGCCAGGCAGCGCGGTTGGAGATCGAGCGTTTTCTCGGCCACAAGGCGCATCTGTTTCTTGATGTCAAAGTCGACGAGAAGTGGCAAGATCGCCCCGAAATGTATCGCCTGTTCGGGCTGGAGTTCTCATCTGGCAATTGAGGAGAGTTGAATGGTTCGGTTCCTGTGCTTTGCATTTGTGATTGCGCTGCTTTTTTCCCTTCCGGCTTTTGCCGCCCCAGCCTCGTCTAGTGTTGTCGCCTCTGTCGCACAGGACATTAATTACGCAAGCGGGAGCGGCACCGAAATCACGCTGGGTGGCGTAAAGGGCCGTTACTGGGCGCCCGCGCCTTCTACAGATAAGCAACCGATTATTCTTTTTTCGCACGCATGGATGGGATGCCCGGATCAATCGCCGTTTTTGACCGAAGCCTTGGCGCAAGATGGATATTGGGTTTTTGCTCCCGAGCATGCCGACCATTCATGCATTGCCGATACGGAGAAGGCCAAATTATTCCCGTATGACGCTCAGAAATGGAATGACAAAACTTTTGCCGATCGCCGCGATGACATGCTCGCCTTCTGGAAAGCTCTTCAGAGCGATCCGCAATTCAAAGACAAAATTGATTTCACTAAACTAGGCCTGGCTGGACATATGCTTGGCGGTTACGACGTAATGGCCCTCGCCGGCGCGTGGCCGTCATGGAAGATGCCGGGTGTTAAAGCCGTGCTCGCCATAACGCCTTATGCCTACGCCCTTAACATACAGAATATGGTCGGCAAAATTGACGCGCCGATTATGTTTCAGACCGGCACAAATGATAAGGTTGAGTCACCTAGCGTCTTATTGCCAAAAGATGGAAGTTATCTTCTTGCGAACGCGCCGAAATATCTCGTCAATTTCAGGGACGCCGGATATTTGACGTGGGTTTCCACACGGTCCGATTTCTACAGTTCAATTTTGTATTACACGCTCGCCTTCTTCGATCACTACGTGAAAGGCCAGCCGCCCTTCCGCGAAATGGTTCAGCTCAGGCCGAATGTGCAAGAAATCAAATATGAGAGCGAGCTCGGGAAGGGCGATCTTGTTTTGGTTCCAAATGGAAACGCGCCCGCCGCTACGACTCCCACAACGACAACAATGACACCCCCGCCTGTGGAGCAACCCGCACCTACAGCAACTCAAGAAGCAATGCCTGTGGCAGCGTCCCAACCGGCAGCGGCAAAACCAAGCCTCTGGGATCGTATTAAGGCCCACTTCGAGTAAGCCGAAGGCCTCTCCCGCAACCGTCTCAGAAACCCTTTTTAAATAAGGCTTTTGAGCAGGATTTTTTGCCGGATTTCTCCGCCTAAAAGGTTGCGCCCCCGTTTTGGCTCTGCTATTCGTTCGCGGCCACGATTCACACTTCTTAACCTTTAAGGAAGCACCCTTGTCGCAACAGGCAACGACCCCGATCGTATCCGGAGACGCCGCCATCCTCGCGCGCCGCTATGCTGCCGCGTTGTATGATCTTGCCGACGAGCAAAAACAGCTCGATGCTGTCGCCGCCGACCTGCGCGCCTTGCGCAACCTGCTGGCCGAAAGCGAAGAATTCCGTACCGTTGCTGCCCATCCGCGCCTGACGCGCCCGCAGCTGGTCCAGGCGATGCAGAAGGTGGCTGAGACTGCCAATCTTAATAAGCTGACCGCGAATTTCCTGTCGCTCACGGCGCAAAACCGTCGCACGTCGATGCTTGGCCCGATCATCGAAGAATTTTTGTCGCAGCTCGCAGCACGTCGCGGCGAATACAGTGCCGATGTTTTCTCGGCAAAGCCATTGTCGCCAGCCCAGCAGGAACAGCTGGCAACCAAGCTGCGCGAACTCGCGGGCGGCAAAGTGCACATCACGGCGCGCGAAGATGCCAGCCTCTTGGGCGGTCTCGTCGTCAAAATGGGTTCGCGTCTTATCGACGCATCGATCAAAACCAAGCTGGCGCGCATGGAGCGTCAGCTGAAGCAACACACTATGGATTCGCAAAAGGGAGCAGCCTGATATGGATATTCGCGTTTCGGAAATTTCTTCGGTCCTGAAAAAGGAAATCGCCAATTTTGGCGCGATGGCGGAAGTCGCCGAAGTCGGTCAGGTTCTTTCGGTCGGTGACGGTGTTGCCCGCGTATACGGCCTCGACAATGTCCGCGCCGGCGAAATGGTGGAATTCCAGTCGGGCGTGAAGGGCATGGCCCTCAACCTCGAATCCGACAATGTCGGTGTCGTTGTGTTCGGCGACGACCGCGCCATTCGCGAAGGCGATATGGTCAAACGTACTGATACAATCGTTGAAGTTCCTGTCGGCAAGGGTTTGCTGGGCCGCGTTGTTGACGCGCTCGGCAATCCGATCGACGGCAAGGGCCCTCTCAAAGACGTCAAGATGACGCGTGTCGAAGTGAAGGCGCCCGGCATCATTCCGCGCCAATCGGTCAATGAGCCGATGCAGACCGGCCTCAAGGCCATCGACAGCCTCGTGCCTGTCGGTCGCGGCCAGCGCGAACTCATCATCGGCGACCGCCAGACCGGCAAGACGGCAGTGGCGCTCGATACCTTCATCAACCAGAAGTCGGTCAATCAGGGTTCGGACGAATCCAAAAAGCTGTACTGCATCTATGTCGCTATCGGTCAGAAGCGTTCGACCGTTGCCCAGTTCGTAAAGGTTCTGGAAGAACGCGGTGCGCTGCAGTACTCGATCATCGTTGCCGCAACGGCTTCCGATCCGGCTCCGATGCAGTACCTC
>DASTLS010000196.1:0-3678 GCA_035714725.1 Alphaproteobacteria bacterium
CCAATATGACCTCATCGTAATCGGCAGCGGCCCGGGCGGCTATGTCGCGGCAATTCGCGCAGCACAGCTTGGCATGAAAGTCGCCTGCGTCGAGAAAATGACGACGCTCGGCGGCACCTGCCTGAATGTCGGCTGCATTCCATCCACAGCGCTCCTGACGAGCTCCGAGAAATATTCCGAAGCGCAGCACCTGTTCCCGATGCATGGCGTGAAGATTGACGGCGTGAAGGTCGATCTGGATGCCATGATGGCGCACAAGACCAAGGTCGTGAAAGACAACACCAACGGCATCGAATACCTGTTCAAGAAGAACAAGATCGACTGGATCAAAGGCACCGGCACGATCAAGGCTGTCGGTCAGGTCGATGTGAACGGCCAGACCTATGCGACGAAGAACATCCTGATCGCGACCGGTTCGGAAAGCTCGCCCCTGCCCGGCATCAATGTCGATGAAAAGCGCATTGTCACCTCGACCGGCGCACTTTCGCTCAATCCAATTCCCAAGAGCATGGTCGTCATCGGTGGCGGCGTTATCGGCCTCGAGCTCGGCTCGGTCTGGCAGCGCCTCGGCACGCAAGTGACTGTGGTCGAATTCCTCGATCGCATCCTGCCCGGTATGGATGGCGAGTTGTCGAAAACAGCTCAGAAAATCCTCGGCAAGCAGGGCATGCAGTTCAAGCTCTCGACCAAGGTCACGTCGGCCCGTACAGAAGGCAATGAAGTCGCCCTCACACTCGAAGCCGCAACTGGCGGCAATGCCGAGAAGATAAAGGTTGATGTTGTGTTGCTGGCCGTTGGTCGCCGCCCTTACACCGAAGGTCTCGGCCTCGAGAAAGTCGGCGTGAAGCTTGACGACCGCAAGCGCGTGATCGTCGGCCATGACTTCCAGACTAACATCAAGGGCATCTATGCCATCGGCGACGTGATCGCCGGTGCGATGCTCGCGCACAAGGCCGAAGAAGAAGGCGTTGTTTGCGCAGAGATGATGGCGGGGCAATCCGGCCACATTAATTACGATGCAATCCCGGGCGTGGTTTACACCTGGCCGGAAATCGCGTCGGTCGGCAAAACCGAAGAAGAGCTCAAAAAAGCGGGCGTAGAATACAAAGCGGGTAAGTTCCCCTTCTCCGCCAATGGTCGCGCGCGCGCGATGGGCGACACCGAAGGCTTCGTCAAAATTCTGGCCGATGCTCGCACCGACAAAGTTCTCGGCGCGCACATCATTGGCCCGGATGCCGGCACGATGATCGCTGAGTTGGCACTCGCCATTGAGTTCAGCGCCAGCAGCGAAGACATCGCCCGCACCAGCCATGCGCATCCGACATTGAATGAAGTTGTGAAGGAAGCGGCACTCGCCGTCGATAACCGACCGATCCACATCTAAAGGAGCATCCATGTTGAAAGCCCTTGCTTACGCCGCGCAATCGGCGACGTCCCTGCTTGCCCAAATGGAAATCAATCGCCGCGAGCCGGGCCCTAAGGATGTGCAGATCGATGTGATGTTCTGCGGCATCTGCCATTCCGACTTACACACCAATCGTAATGAATGGGGCGGCACGACGGCTTATCCATGCGTCGCGGGCCACGAGATCGTCGGCAAGGTGATGAAAGTCGGCAAAGACGTAAAGAAATTCAAGGAAGGCGATATGGTCGGCGTCGGCTGCATGGTCGATAGCTGCCGCACTTGCCCCAATTGCAAAGCGGGCGAAGAGCAGTTTTGTGATAACGTTCCGACGTTTACTTACAACAGCGAAGACAAGAAGTCCGGCGGCATGACGTATGGCGGTTACTCAACCATGATGGTCGTCGATGAAGATTTCGTGCTGCGCGTGCCGGATGGGCTCGACCCCGCTGCTGCCGCGCCGCTGCTCTGCGCCGGCATCACAACCTATTCGCCGCTGCATCACTGGAAAGTCGGCAAAGGCTCGAAGGTTGGCATCGTTGGTCTTGGCGGCCTCGGACATATGGGCGTAAAGATCGCGCATGCCATGGGCGCTCACGTTGTGATGTTCACAACATCGCCCGGCAAGACAGCGGACGCTAAAAAACTCGGCGCGGACGAAGTTGTCGTCTCCAAAAATGCGGATGAAATGAAAGCGCATGCCAATAGTTTCGATTTCATCCTGAATACCGTCGCTGCGCCACATAACCTCGATCCGTTCCTTGAGCTGCTGAAGCGCGACGGCACCATGTGCGTCGTCGGCGTGCCGGCCTCGCCGCATCCATCGCCCAGCGTATTCAACCTGATCTTCCGTCGTCGCGCCCTTGCCGGTTCGCTCATCGGCGGTATCAAGGAAACGCAGGAGATGCTCGATTTCTGCGCCAAGCACAAAATCGGCGCGGATATCGAAGTTATCCCGATGCAGAAGGTCAACGAAGCCTATGAGCGCATGCTGAAGAGCGATGTGAAATACCGCTTCGTGATCGATATGGCGTCGTTGAAGAAAGCGGCATGAAAAAACATCCACTAGAAATAGCTGCTTTTATAATTTCACTACTTGCCTTGATATTCACAGGCTACCAAGCTTGGCGTGCAGGTGATACCGCCCACAGACAATTACGAGCTTACGTAGGGTTAGGCCCTCAGAATGTAGCTCTGCAAGTGCCAACCGTTTTAATAGGCACCAAAAAATGCAGCATATATTCTGATTGCATTGTTATAGATATGAAAAATTATGGCGCCACCCCCGCACAACATGTTGCATCGCAAGCTACATGGATAGGAATACCAAAATCGTTTGTTCTAGATAAAACCTACAAATACCCCACATTAGCCAGTGGCAATAATGATTTCACAAGTGAGAGCATTATATTCCCGGGCCAAGAATATATCTCAGAAATTCAGGTAAAAGATGTATCTGTATTTAAACATGCCTTTGCACAAGAAAACGATTTTTATCTGTATGGATATATTTCATATAAAGATATTTATAACCAAAAAAGAACAACTAATTTTTGTTACAGAGGTGGTTTTGGTGACAATGGCTATTATCTAACGCCGTGTCCCGACTACAATAACGTCAACTAATCACTTCGCGCGCGGATGCGCGGCGCGGTAGGTTTTTGAAAGCTGTTGCGCGTCGATCTTCGTATAAAGCTGCGTGGTCGAGAGCGAGCTATGGCCGAGCAATTCCTGCAAGCTGCGTAAATCGGCGCCGGACGACAGCAGATGCGTTGCGAAACTGTGGCGCAAGGCGTGCGGCGTAACGCTGTCCGGTAAGTTCAATTGCCGCCGGAGTTGTCGCAGATGGCGCTGCGCCACCGCCGGGTTAAGCTTCTCCCCACGCGCACCAACAAAAATCGGCTGCTTCGGTTTCACGGCATAAGGGCATTCCGCCAGATATTTATCGAGGCTTTCGCGCACGATGGGTAGCATCGGCACATTGCGTTGCTTATTGCCCTTGCCGGTCACGGTGATGCGGTCTTTCTGCGCGAGGTCGGCATGGGTGAGCGCCAACGCCTCGCTGATACGCAAGCCTGCACCATAAAGCAGCGTGAAAAGCGCTTCGTCACGCAAACCAACCCAACCTTCCTGTGAGACGTTTTTGGCGAGTGAGACAATATCCTGCGCCTCGGCTTCGCTTACCGGGCGCGGCAGACGTCGCGCGGTTTTGGGTGTCTTGAGCAGTTCAATCGCGTTGTTATGCAAAAGACCAGTGCGGTCGAGCCAACGGAAGA
>DASTLS010000197.1:0-1990 GCA_035714725.1 Alphaproteobacteria bacterium
TCTCCGGCGTTTCTGCCGGTATCATCGGCCTCGATCCGCATTTCAGGATTAATTTGATGAATGCCTCGGCAGCCGGCTTCTTCAATGTGGAAGATGCCGAAGTGATGAACGGGCAGGAGATGGCTGCGCTCGCGCCGGAAATTCAGAATATTCTCGACACCATGCCGCGTGGCTCGCGCTTTATCGATGGTCAGGTCGAAATTCGCCATCCGGGCCAGCCAGCGCGTACGTTGCTCGTTCGCGTTGCTTCAGAAATCGTTGCCGGTGAAGTGCGCGGTTATGTCGTGACCTTTGATGATGTCACCGATCTTGTGTCTGCTCAGCGTAAAGCTGCATGGGCTGACGTCGCTCGCCGCATTGCGCATGAAATCAAAAATCCGCTTACGCCTATTCAGCTCTCCGCCGAACGTCTGCGCCGCAAATACGCCAAGGAAATTCAGACCGACCCTGAAGTCTTTATGACCTGCACCGACACGATCATGAAGCATGTCGATGACATCGGTCGCATGGTGGATGAATTCTCGGCCTTCGCTCGTATGCCGGCACCGGTGATGAAGGAACATGATCTTAAGGAACTGTGCCGTCAGGCCATGTTCCTGCAATCTAATGGCCGCGGTGATATCCGTTATAGCCAGAGTTACCCTGAAGCCCCCTGTTTTGCGGAATGCGACGGTCGTCAGGTGGCTCAGGCGCTCACGAATTTGCTCAAGAACGCCGCAGAAGCCATTGATGCACGTGTGGTTCCCATCAGCGGCGGCCTTCTTCAGGGCGAGATCAAGTTAAAGCTGAGCGAAACCCGTGAACGTATTACGCTTGCTGTCGAAGATAACGGTAAAGGCCTTCCGATTGAGGAGCGCCATAGCCTCACGGAGCCCTATGTTACAACCCGTGCTAAAGGTACCGGGTTGGGCCTTGCCATCGTAAAGAAAATCATGGAAGACCATTATGGCGAGCTGATTTTAGCCGACAGGCCGGGTGGGGGCGCTAGCGTGACCCTTGTTTGGCCACGGCATCAGCCGCGAGCTGATTCTGCCGACACCGTTTTGGTGAATGAGCAAGAATCTGGTAATAATGAGGCAAGCGCGATTCCCACGGATACCGCGCGCTCGGCTTAAAGGATGTTTTGATTAATGGCGTCTTCGATCAAAGACAAAAGCCTGACGAACGATATTCTTGTCGTCGATGACGAAGCCGATATTCGGCTTCTGATCAAAGGTATTTTGAACGATGAAGGCCTGATGGTGCGTGAGGCGGGTAACGCCGATGAAACGCTGAAAGCCATCGCATTCCGTCGCCCCAATCTCGTCATCCTCGATATCTGGCTGAACAACAGCACGATGGATGGCATGCAGTTGCTGCAGCATATCCGCAAAGAATATCCGGACATGCCCGTCATCATGATTAGCGGTCACGGCAATATCGATACCGCCGTCGCAGCCATCAAGATCGGCGCTTACGATTTCATCGAAAAGCCGTTTAAGGCTGACCGTCTTATCCTCCAGGTTCAGCATGCGCTTGATGCCGCTCGTCTGCGTCGTGAAAACGAAGAGCTCAAGTTCCGTGCCGGCGGCGATAACGAGCTCATCGGCAAGTCCACGCCTGTTAATCAGGTCCGCCAGATCATTGAACGTGTGGCGCCGACAGGCAGCCGCGTTCTCATCACCGGTCCTTCGGGCGCCGGCAAGGAAATCGTCGCCCGCGTTCTGCATTCACAATCGCGACGTGCGAGCGGAGCTTTCGTCGTTATCAACTGCGCTTCGATGCAGCCGGATCTCCTCGAGATCGAACTTTTCGGTACCGAACATCCCGTTAATGGCGGTGGCCGCAAGGTCGGCGTGTTCGAGCAAGCCCATGGTGGCACGCTCTATCTCGACGAAATCAGCGATATGCCGCCCGAGACGCAAAGCAAGATCGTGCGCGTGCTACAGGAACAGATTTTCAATCGCGTCGGCGGCAACACTCGCGTCGAAGTCGATGTCCGCGTGATCGC
>DASTLS010000198.1:0-5484 GCA_035714725.1 Alphaproteobacteria bacterium
GTTTCGAGACGGCGCTTGCCAGCTTTGTCGGCTTCGACGGCGTCAACAATCACATGGGCAGCAAATTCACAGCCTATCCGGAAGGCATGGAAATGGTCGCCGACGAACTGCACGAGCGACACCTGTTTTTCGTTGATTCAAAAACCAGCGCCAAATCCGTTGCCGCTGCAGTCACGCAACAACATGGCGTGCCGACAATCGCGCGCGATGTGTTCCTCGATGACGATATGAATATCGAAGCCGTGCGTAAGCAGCTGGAGCAGACGGAACGTGTTGCGCGCCGCAAGGGCTATGTGATTGCCATCGGCCATCCGCATGCAGGAACGATGCAAGCGCTGGAAGAGTGGATACCGGAAGCGCAGTCGCGCGGCTTCGTTTTCGTGCCGGTGCATGATCTGGTCCGCAAGGAAACCGACGGCGACTAAAATTTCTGTGCCGGTGTATGCAATTCCATACACGCGAATGTTCGCCTTTAGATATCCATTAACTGCGCATTCCTAGTTTGACGCTACTACCAATTTCAAATTGGGATGAACGTCATGCGTTTTCTTTTTGTTTGCTTTACGATCATTTGTTTTGCGTGCCCTGTGTTTGCGCAAGCGGCCGACGGCACAATCCAAATGCTTCCGCCGATATCTTGCCCGGTTGGGCTTTCGGGCATTATCAGTTGGGACAGCCAGACAACGATGAAATGCGTTCCCAATCTGATTGCCGATAACAACGGCAATATCACGATTGGCTCGGCCACAAGTCCAGCAGCGCTCACGGTCAACGGCTCCGTGACAATTCTCAGCACGGTGACATCGGGGACAGATTGCAGCCGCTATTCGATCGGCACCGTCGCGCAAGACGGCACAGGTAAATTATTGTCCTGCCAGTTGGTTGTCACAGGCACGAGCCCCAGCCAAACAACAAGTTCTCTTTGGCAGTCAGCCAGCACCAGCACCGTTGGGCAGTATGACACATCCTGCGCCTATAACGGCCAAGCCGTTATCAATAACAATACTGGTGGCGCAAAATGCACGACGATCAATACGCAAACCGGCGTGTCGTGCATGAATGGCAGCAACGCATTTACATCAAGCCTATGCCCAACGCCGGCGGGCGCTTCGGCAATCGGAACATACGAAATCTCATGCACATCGGTGCCGCAAGCTTTAGTGCTGGTGCTAAGCTTTACTGCGAGCTGTGTAATCTCGAATACGCAGACAGGAAAAACCTGCATGAATTCGAGCGGTGTCTTTACGGCGTCGCTGTGTAATTAATTGCCGCGCGTGGTTTCTTCGGCGGCTTTGATCATGCCGCGCGCTTTGGCGACACATTCCCGATATTCGGATTGTGGGTCGCTATCATACACAATGCCTGCGCCTGCCTGCACATGCATGACGCCATCTTTGATTACTGCAGTGCGGATTGAGATAGCAGTATCCATCGTGCCGTTGGCGCCAAAATAGCCGATGCATCCTGCATAGACGCCGCGACGATCTGGCTCCAGCTCAGCGATGATTTCCATGGCGCGGACTTTGGGCGCGCCGCTGACGGTGCCCGCGGGGAAGCCACCCATCAGAGCATCGAGCGGCGTATGTTTCGGATCCAGCTCGCCTTCGACATTCGAGACGATGTGCATAACGTGCTTGTAATATTCGATGGTGTTGCGCGCCGTGACTTTGACGGTGCCGGTCTTGGCCACGCGACCGACATCATTGCGACCGAGATCAAGCAGCATAAGGTGTTCGGAAAGCTCTTTCGGATCGGCGAGCAACTCTGTTTCCAGCTCTTTATCTGTCTTGTTGCCAATGCCGCGCGGGCGTGTACCGGCGATAGGGCGGATGGTGACTTTGTTCTCGCGCACGCGGACCAGAATTTCCGGGCTCGAGCCGACGATCGAGAAATCCTTCATGTCGAAGAAATAAAGGAACGGCGACGGGTCGAGGCGGCGCACGGTACGGTAAAGGCTCAGTGCTGGAAGCGTGAAGGGCACAGAGAAACGTTGCGACAGCACGACTTGAAAGATATCGCCCGCTTTGATGTATTCCTTGGCGCGGTTGACCATGCCGACATAGGCATCTTCACTCGTGTTTGACTTGGGCTCGGGCATGTTCGCTTTGGCTGCCGGCGCAGGCATTTCTGCTGAAGCATGTTGCAAATCATGCACAGCTTTCTCGAGCCGCTGCTTCGCCGCTTTATAAGCTTCTTCCGCGCTGACGTTCTTCTCAAACCAAGCGGGCGTGACGAGCGTAAATTTGTTTTCGATCTGATCAAAGATGGCGAGGAGGGTAGGGCGGATCAAAATCGCTTCGGGAACGCCCGTGCCTTGGCCCTTAAAGTCTGGCAGTTTTTCCATATAGCGGACAGTGTCGTAACCGAGATAGCCGAACATGCCCGCCGCCATTGGTTGCGGCTGGTTGGCATCATTGATTGCACATTCATCGAGCATCGCGCGCAAGGCTTCCATCGGCGGTTTTGCAACCGCTTCAAAATTGTCATGCGTCTTCAGCGCCTGGCGATTGATTGTGACCTTGCCGCCCTTGTCGCACTTCCAGATTAGATCCGGCTCACGCCCGATGATGGAATAACGCCCGCGCACTGCGCCGCCTTCCATAGATTCCAGAAGAAAGCAGTAGGGCTTGTTCTGGCCGAGTTTGAGCATCGCCGAAACCGGCGTTTCCATATCGCTGACAAGCGTGGTCCAGACGGTTTGGTTTTTCCCGGCCCGCCATGCGCGGGCGAAAGTTTCAAAATCGGGAGTGATATCCATACTCACTTAGCCGCCTTGGTTACCCTGCATGCGAACACTTTCGAGGGCGTCCTGATTGATCTCAACCGGGAACTTCTGGTGCAGGTATTTCAGATACTGCTCCGTCAGTTCGTTTGAGGTGTCTTTCTTGATCTCATCGACGATTTTGATCTTGGCATCGGCATTCGCGTCCGGCGCCGCATTCGTCACGTCTTTGAGGCGCATCACAACTTGTTCTCCGACAGTTGGCGCGACTGCGACTTCATCCTTCTTCAGCTTGAAGACTTGGGGAAGGGCGGAGGGCGGCAGTTCAGGATCGCTATCGCCAAGCATCGAGATCGGCTTCGAGGTGCGAACCTCAACGCCATTCCCGGCGAAGCTCGACGGCGCTTTGCCATCCTTCAAACCTTGCGCGATCTTCTGCGCAAGCTCGGCTGCAACGCGCGCTTGCTCGCCCGCTTTCCATGCGGCTGCTATTTGGTCTTGCACCTGCTCGAATGGCTTCACGGCGCTCGGCACGATTTCATCGGTACGAATGACAAAATAATTGCCGTTCTTGTCATCGATGATCGGGCTGACTTCGCCGGCGCCCTGACCGAACGCCGTCTTCAGGACATCTTCCTTGTTCGGCAGCTCGGTTGGGTCTTTGCCGTCAGCAAGTTTGCCCTTGGCATCGACAGACGGAATTTTGATCACGCGGAGCTTGAGGCCATCTGCGATATCTTCCAGTGCATGTCCTGCAGCCAGTTGATCATCCCACTGGTTGGTCATGCGCGTGACGGCTTCGACAGCCTGATCGCGCTGCATATCGTCATGCAGCTGTTTCTTGATAGCTTCGAAAGTCGGCCTGCCTGCGGGTGTGATCTTCTTGATTTGCACGACGTGCCAGCCAAGGCTGCTCTTGATCGGCTCCGAAACTTCGTCATTTTTCAACGCAAAGGCTGGTGCGAGTTCTGGCAGCATATCTTTCTGTGCCGCTTGCGGCAGTATGACCGCTTCATAGCCCATGCCTTTAGCCGAAGCCGTCAGATTGTTGCTGCTCTTGGCGCTGGCGGCCAGTTGCTTCGCTTTGGTTTCATCCTGCAGCACGACTTGCAGAATATCACGGCGCTCCGGCTGTGAAAGCTGATCGATCTTGGTGTCATATTCCTTCTTCACCTGATCGTCTGTGACGACCGTATCTTTCAGTACATCGTCGCCGGAGAGGCGCGCGATTGTGATAGTGCGATATTCCGGTGCCGTAAAAAGTTGGCCGTTCTTTTGATAAAAATCGTGCAGCGTTTTGTCATCCGGCGTGCCGACATCTTTCATGCTCGCATTCTTGATGGTGATGAGATCGAGTGTGCGCTTCTGGCCACGTGCAGAGGCAATATTATCGACGATCGATTGCGGCGGCTTGGTCGCATCGGCAAAGACATCGATCAATTGGCGGCGCGAAAGATCTTGCTGACCTTGTTTCAGGAACGTCGCTTCGTTCACATGCGCTTGGTCAAGCACCTGCATGAACAGTTCCTTGTTGAACTTGCCATCCTTGGTGCGGAACTGCGGCTGTGCTGCGAGCTGATCGAGAACGGCTTGCTGGCTGATATCGATGCCGAGCTTTTTGATCTCCTGATCGACAACCGCGCGCTGGATCATGCCATCGAGTGTTTTGTCGAGAAGGCCCATCTGCTTGGCTTGTTGCGCCGTCAGGTCACCGCCCATCATCTGGCGGGCGCGAGCGAGCGTTTGCTCAAACTCCTGATTCAATGACTGAACGGAGATAGAAGCTTTGCCGGCCTTGGCCACGGTGCGCTCCAGGGGGTTGCCCCGAAAAATATCGCCGACTCCCCAGAAGGCGAAACTGACGATCAAAATCATCATTAGCCCCTTGAGGACTTTGGTTTTGGCCAAATGGCGCATTGTTTGCATCATGGGGAGGGGCTTCCTTCTCTTTAACCTTTTGTGAACTGTCGCGGCATGATAAAAGCCAAAAGGGTATTCAGCAACAGACTTAGTTCATCCAAGGGCAGTACGATATGGCCAGACGGCGTCGGTTAATAGTCGGAAACTGGAAGATGTATGGCCGCTTGACGTCGGGCCTCGTCCTTGCGCGCGATCTGGCTGAGAAAGCCCAGGCGAATAAGCCGCTCAATTACGACATGGTGCTTTGCCCGCCCGCGACCCTTACTTGGGCGATCAACGAAGCTATTTTGGGATCACCCCTTATTCTTGGCGGGCAGGATTGCCACACGGCGACGCACGGCGCCTATACCGGCGACATCAGTGCCGCTCAGCTGGCCGATCTTGGATGCCGCTATGTGATCGTTGGCCATTCAGAACGTCGCGGCGCTCACGGTGAAACAAACGAGCTTGTGGCGCAGAAAGTTCAGGCAGCTCAGCTCGCGGGTCTTACCGCCATCCTTTGCATTGGCGAGACTGCCGAGCAGTTAGCAGCCGGCGCTACTGCCGATATCATCGAGGCTCAGCTTCGCGCCTCGCTTCCGGATAAATGCAAGATGGCGCATCTCGTTGTGGCCTATGAGCCTGTTTGGGCGATCGGCAGCGGCCAGCAACCCTCACCAGCCGATATCATCGCGGTGAACAAGGTTATTCGCAAAACGCTCGGTGAAGCGGGCGAGACGATGCAAATTCTCTATGGTGGATCCGTCACGCCCGTCAATGCGGGCGCTATTCTCGGCGAGATCGAAGTGGACGGCGTGCTTGTCGGCAGCGCCAGTATCAACGCCGATGGCTTCTGGGCCATC
>DASTLS010000199.1:0-8841 GCA_035714725.1 Alphaproteobacteria bacterium
GGGCCGACATCGGCAAACGGCACGCGCATATATTCCGCCTGCCCACCCGAATAGCCGCCGAGCATATGCGAATAGCCGAACAGGCCCGCGGGCGAATGGCCCCACAATTCCTCGGCTTTTTTGGCATTCGGATTGGAACGCTCGCAGCCGGAATAAAACCCGCGCTTGCAGAAGAAACACTCGCCGCACGAAATCGTGAATGGCACAACGACGCGATCGCCGACCTTCAGATTTTTGACCTCGCTGCCGACATCGACAACCTCGCCCATCGTTTCATGGCCGATGATATCACCCTTCTCCATTGTCGGGATAATACCGCCATAGATATGAAGATCGGAGCCGCAGATGGCGCAGGATGTCACCTTGATGACGGCATCGCGCGGATTTTCGATTTTGGGATCGGGGACGGTTTCGCAACGCATATCGCCTTTGCCGTGCCAACAAATTGCTTTCATGATGCCTCGCGAGAATTGAAATCGGAAAGCGAGGATTAGAAGCGATGCGCTTGTAAGGATGCCATGTCCGGGTGCGTGCGCAGCGTAATGAAACCAACCTTGTGTGCTTCCTTACATGCTGCGGGTCTTTCCGCATCCGACCATGACGCGGGAACGTTTAGTGTGGCGGCATCTCACACACAAACTCATGAGGATTGCCATGCCCGCCATTATCTCACTTCCCGATTTGTTCGAAGACATGCTGAAAGACATCTATTACGCCGAGAAGAAAATTCTGAAGGCGCTCCCGAAGATGTCGAAGAAGCTCGGCAAGCAATCGAAGTTAGCCGCCGCGTTCGACAAGCATTGCCTCGAGACCGAAGGCCAGGTCGAACGTCTTGAACAGGTTTTCCGCCTGATCAATAAAGCGCCGAAGGCTAAGAAATGCGACGCTATCGAAGGCCTTACCGCCGAAGCCGATGAGCTGATGAAAAACGTCGAGTGTCAGGCAACGCTGGAAGCTGGCTTGCTCGCCGGTGCGCAGGCGGTCGAGCATTACGAAATCGCGCGCTACGGCACGCTGATCGCCTGGGCAAAGCTGCTTGATCTGGATGAGGCTGCTGATCTGCTCGAGGAAACGCTCGATCAGGAAAAGAAAACCGACGATACGCTCAATGATATGGCCGAGGATGAAATCAACGAGAAGGCCTTGGAAGCCGCGCACCAGACGCGCGAAGAACGCAAACAGAAGAAAGCGGCGTAATTAAAAAACGCCGGCTTTATGCGCCAGCGCAATGCTGGATGCGACGACGGCGTTCAGGCTTTCGACATTTTCCGTGGGAATACTGATACGGCGCTTGAAGGGCTTGGAGCCTAATCCCTGCCCTTCTTCGCCAACCACGAGCATGCCGTCCTGCGGCCATTTGAATTTTTTGAGCGGCTCGCCTTTGGCATCGAGCGCGATGCAGTTGTCCGGAAATTCCTTGAGCGCGGGGCCACGCAAGATCGGCAAGCGCAGCACGCTGCCTGCCGATGCCTTCACCGATTTCGGCAAAAACGGATGTGCGGCTTCCTGCGTCAAGATCACACGCGGCACACCGAAGGCTTCACAGCTTCTCAGCAACGCGCCGAGATTACCCGGGTCGCCGACAGGAATAACCGCCTCAATCCCGCGCGGCTTGTGAGCATCAATATCCTTGATCGCTTCCATTTTCGGCTGCTTGAGCACGAGAATGTTCGAGCCGGTGCCGAGGACATCAACCTCATCGAAAAGTGCCGATGCAAACTGGAAGACATCTTTCGCGCGGCTGACTGGCTTGCCCTTCGGCGGCACGATTTCGGCGATGAGATCGAGATCGGGTGATTTCAGAAACTCACGCACAAGCTTCTCGCCACTGAGCAGAAAGAGGCCTTCCTTCTTCAACCCTTTCGAGGTCGTGAGGCTCTCGGCACGCTTGAAATGCGCATTGGCTTTGCTATCGATTTTCAACATGACATTCGTTCTAGCAGACTGCCGCGTTTAGGGCAGCAGGTTGTTTTTTGCCATCCAGGCCTTCAGGCGGCCCACCAAAAAGATGCTGCCCGCCACGCTGAAATGGTGGTTATCGCGATAGATCATCTGGCCGTCGCGGATGAGGTAGCACTGGGTTTTATCGCAAAGATCGTCCGCAGGGTCATAGACTTTCATCTCCGGGAATTTCTTTTGCATCAACGCCATCATCTGATCTTCCTTCGCGCGCTGCTTATTGAACTCCGCGCGCGGCACGGTGCAATTGGGGGAAGGCTTATCGCGCAGGTGGCAATAATTCTCGATATCCTCATCGATCTCCGGCTGGCCGCGCATGAAGATGATTTTGTAATTATTGTCGCTGAGATATTGCAACGTCCGGGTAAGGCCGCGATCAATCAGCTCTGTTTGGCTCGACTCTTTCTCGCCGGGAATGCCGGAGAAAAGTTTTACGCCGCCCCAAAGCTCATGTTCGGTCGGGTTTTGGATCTGGCCGCTCAGCACATGACGCCAGCGCGCCGAGACAATCACGGTTTTGATCTGCGGATTGTTGCGAAGGATCATGACATTTGCGGTCAGGAAATCATTCTTCTCGCACGGGTTTTCCGCGCCATTACGTTCTGTGCGCAAGAAAATGCCGGCGAGCGGCAAGCACGTGCCAGCTGACAGCACAGATGTCGTGGGTGTCGTGTACGCAAAGCCGGGATACAGCTGGTTAGCGTGGCTATCGCCCAAAATCATGATGTTCGGCAGTGCGCTGTTGGTTTCGCACGGCGTCATGCCGTATTTCTGCTCGCATGCGCTGTCGCTCCAGAAGGGCCACGCCATCGGGTCGCCGGTGTAGGATCCGACTTCGACGTTCCGGTAAAGCGCGCAGCCTCCGGCAAAGGCCAAAGCCATCAAGGCGCAGAGCGTGACGAGCTTGGTTTTGCTGCGTGGGCCAAAGCGGATCGGCCGCTCGATGACATAATAAGTGAACCAGGCAAGCAGGAAGCTAAGGATGACGGCGGCGGGAACGCTATATTCCGGCAGCTGGAAAATGCGCGCGAAGGCCAGCAGCGGCCAGTGCCAGAGATAAAGCGGATAGCTGATCAAGCCGATAGCAACCACCCACCGCCGCGCGAGAATATTGCGGTTAAACCAGGCTTTTGGCCCTGCCGAAATGAGCAGCGCGGCACCAAACGCGGGGCACTGCGCCCACCAACCGGGATAAATATCCTGCGGCGAAATGCCGATGCAGGAAAACACAATGAGAGCAATGCCAAAGGCAGCTTGCGTATCGACATAGCGATTACGAATTTTGAAAGCTGTCTTGCTTCGGTCGGAACATGCCAGCAATCCGCCTAACGCCAACTCCCACGCGCGCGAAAATGGCGAATAGAAATCGGCGACCGTATTATGCATCGCTGCGTAAAAATTGAAAACGAGAGATGATGCCGCGATCAGCGCAATGGCAAGAGCAGCCGGCGCGCGCATGCGCTTCGATAAAAACAGTAGCAGCGGCCAGAGAATATAAAACTGCTCTTCGATGCCGAGCGACCAAAGGTGCAAAAGCGGCTTTGTTGCCGAAGCGCCATCGAAATAGCCCGCTTCTTTCCAGAACACGAAATTGGATGCGAACCCCGCGCCGCCCATCACTTGCTTCGCGATCTCCTGCATATCATGCGGCGGCAGAAGCATGTAAGCCGCACCTAGCACAGCAAGCAGAACAGCGATCAATGCCGGGAAAATGCGGCGGATACGATGCGCATAGAAGCGGGCGAAGCTGAAATCGCCGTCGCCGAGCCCGTCGAGAATGATGCCGGTGATCAGAAAGCCCGAGATGACGAAGAAAACATCGACACCGACAAAACCGCCGGTGAGCAAAGGCGGAAAGGCGTGGAATGCAACGACCACAAGCACGGCAAACGCGCGCAACCCATCGATATCCGGGCGATAGCGCTTGGTTTCGAAAATAGGGGTGGGGGCATGATTCGACATAGGCCCGCGAAGAATGGCGGGATTTATGCCGAAGGTCAAAAGGTCCTGATATAAAAACGGGGGCCGAAGCCCCCGCTTATTATTCTGTTATCTGCGGCCTGAAGACCAATTGCCTTCGGTGCCGTAATTGCCGCTGGATGAATAACGGTTGTCGTTATCATCTTCCTCGTCTTCATCCTCGTCATCAAAGTCGAGATCGTCATCGAAATCGCTATCTTCGGAGCTGGATGAATAGCCGCGGTTTGAACCTTGGCCGGATTCATAGCCGCCGCCATAGCGAGAGGATTGCCCGCCACCATAGTTGTTTTCTTCGCTGTCACGGCCACTGCCGTAACGGCCCGAGCTGCCATACTGGCGATCATAAAGGCGACCTTCTTCGTCATTCTCCATGCCGCCGAGGCCACGGCCATAACCGCTGCCGGAGTTGTAAGAATTGGAGCCTGAGCCATAACCGCTGTCGTAATCGCGTGACCGGCCATAGGAACCGTAGTTGCCGCTGTCGTTACGTGAGTTGCCGGAGCGTTGTGAGCCCTGATTGCCATATCTGGAATCGCCTTCGTGACGGCGATAATCCTGGCTGCCCTGACTGCCTTGGCCGCTGTAGCCGCCACCGTAACCTGAACCGCTTTGGCCGTAACGGCTCGCGCCGCCGCCGTAACCGCCGGTCGTGCTGTTGCCTGAGCCATAACGGCTGCTGCGATCATAGCTGTTGTAATTGTCATCGCGATTGCGCTGATTTTGACGCGACGATGAGCTGCCCTGATCGGCATCACGGCCATAGCCGCTATCACGGTCCCAATTGTTGCTGTACCGAGCCATAACATCCTCCTTATTTTTGGGGTGAATGTACCGACTTCTTTTTACGACGATGCGCCGTAAATTATCCGTTCCGAATAAAAGGGTGCCCGTAATGCGCGGCTAAGAGGCTTTCGCGGCGCGCCCATAATGATCTTCGAACCGCACGATATCGTCCTCGCCGAGATAATCGCCGCACTGAATCTCGATGAGATAAAGATCGCCCTCGCCGGCATTACTGAGCCTGTGTGTGCTGCCGCGCGGGATGTAGGCGGCTTCGTTCGGATGCACGATTGTGATGACGCCGTCGCATTCCACCTGCGCCGTGCCATGCACCACGACCCAATGTTCGGCGCGATGCTTATGCATTTGCAGCGAGAGCGCCCCGCCCGGCTTCACTGTTATCTGCTTCACCTGAAAGTTCGGTCCCTGCGCGAGCCCTTCGTGCCAGCCCCAGGGCCGCATCATGCGCGGATGCTCGAGCGTGAGACTTGCGTTCCCGCCGCTGACATCTTCGACCAGATGACGAATATCCTGCGAGCTTTCGCGCGGCGCGATCAGCACAGCATCTTTCGTCGCCACCACCGTCATATCCTTGAGGCCGAGCGCGGCGACCGTCGGACCTTCCGAGCGGATGAGACAGCCGGACGTATCCTGCACTGTCACCGGTCCCTCGCAGACATTTTGATTTTCGTTTTTCTCTGCAAGTTGCCACAGCGCTTGCCACGATCCGACATCGCTCCAGCCCATGTTGCACGAGATAACTTTGCCGCGTTTCGTATGTTCCATGATCGCGCGATCAAACGGCGCGCTTGGCATTTCGATATAGGCGTCTTCTCCAAGCACAACGCAGTCGAGGTCGATATGCGATGCCGCGCGCGCAGCCCGGCACTCAGCCAGCAATTCGGGCGCGAGACGTTCGGCTTCATGCAGCAAAAGCTGCGGCGGATAAAGGAAAATGCCGCTGTTCCACAAAGCGCCATCCTTGATCAAAGCACGCGCGACCTCGACCTCCGGCTTTTCATGGAAAGATGCGATGGGCCTGATCTCGTTGTTCTCCCTGCCCGGCGAGATGTAGCCATAGCCCGTTTCGGCATAATCGGGCGTAACGCCGAACAAAACGAAATGCCCCTGCCCTGCGATCAGCATGGCACTTTCTACCGCACTATAAAATGCAGTCTCATCACGGATGACATGATCGCTTGGTCGCACGAGATGCAGAACATCTTCGCTAAACTCATCTTCGAGCGCGGCGGCGATTGCGGCGGCGGCGGTGTTACGCGCGCAAGGCTCGAGTAACACGACGGCATCTTTGGTTGCCCTCTCAAGAATATCGAGGATCAGGAACTTATGCTCGGCATTGCCGACGATAATAGGTGCGGCAAAATCCTGCGCATTGACCGATGCCAATGTCGCCTCGAAAAGACATTGCGGGCCCAGCAGCGGCACGAATTGCTTCGGCACGCGCTGGCGCGACACGGGCCACAGGCGCGTGCCGGAGCCTCCGGAAAGGATGACCGGTTTGATGATCATATATGTGACGTCGGGATGAGGGTCTTAGGAAGGGAGGCACTTAGGGGTGCCATTCTGCGTCCGTCACAAATGAATAGGAAGCAAATTTTTGAAAGATGAGATTTAATTTTCTTTTGAATGGCTTCCGGGATTTTGCGGCGTGACCAGCAGACAAATAAGAATAAATGTAGCGAGGATGAGAGACGCGAGCGGTCGATCAAAATTTAATCCGCCGTGATCAAGTGGCTTATCGAGAAAATCGCCAACCGTTGCGCCAAGCGGACGCGTAAGGATGAAGGCGCTCCAGAACAGCCACACGCGCGATAGATCCGTCCAATAATAAAGCGCCGCAATCACGGCGAGAGCCGCTCCAAAAATCAGCGCGCCGCCAATATAACCGAGCCCGCCGGTATCAGCCGCCCAATCGCCAAGCGCCGTGCCAAGTGTTTGAGAGAAAGTAATGGCACCCCAGTAATAGGCTTCAACCTTCGGCGTCTTGACGGTGTTGACGGAGATCGTGCCTTCCGAGCAGTACCAAAGAAGCAACACGGTAATGAGACAAGCGTAAAGCAGCATTGAGCCGCCGATATAACCAATGCCCAGCGAACGATCGGCAAAATCCGCCATCGTGGTGCCGAATGTGGTCGAGGCGACAATCGTCGCCCAATAGAGAAACGGATGAAATTTCCTGGCGGAGATTTGCGCGATGACAAAGCCGATCAGCGCCACAAGAAATAGGGCCGTACCTGCGAGATATCCCCAATTCAGCGTCATCGAAACTGTATCGCCACCCGTTTCACCGAGCGTTGTTGCCGCGATTTTGATGATCCAGAAAGACAGCGTTACCGCCGGAACTTTGCCAAGATTCTTTTCCGAAATCTTTTTCGTTCTGTTTGTTTTATGGAAAATCATAAAGAAGCCTCCACTTTAATGTTCCGTCATGGCTGCCGGGCGTAGCACCCCTCAAATAAACCAGCTCGTATCCAAAATTGTTTGCGCTGCCGATTTCGAATTTGCCGAAAACACCGGGACCGATTTGCAAGGATTGGTCCTGAAACGCATCATGCTTGTTTGTGTCACCCCACAGTTCGAAACCGGGGTTCGCATATTTGTAGAGGCTGTATATCGATTGCAGCCGGTAAATAACGCTCATCTTGTTGGAAGCGGTATCGCCGACCTCGTGCCTGAGAAACAGGTTGGCAATGGTTTTTGTGGGCCCGACCTCTTTCATCGTAATGAGACCCGCTGTGAGGGAATGGCTGCTGTCGGAACGATCGGCAATCAGCGCGTTCAGGTAAAAGGCCGTAGGCATAAAGCTATCGTTGCCGGTAAGCGAAACGATGTTATCGACGTTGAAATCTTTGTAATGAAGATCGCCGCTTCCTTTTTCCTCAAACTCAAACTGAGGCCTGATCCGCCAACGGTCATTCAAACCGTATGAGACGCCCAGATCGTATTCTTTTTGATCATCCCGTTTTGGATCGCTGTCATATTGATATTTACCAATATGATCGAGCTGCATATCGCCCTCATTAACGATAGGCGATTTAATTGTCTCTACGGCGAAGGCCGGCAACGGAACAAATACCAAAATTACGATGATGCGTATCAGGCGTTTCATGATCATCTGCGCATTGCCGTTAAGCCACATTCGCGGCGTAGCGATTGAAAACAATTCGGAACGTCGTTCCCATCTGGAACGGGCCGCTTGTGACTGTGAGAGATGCCCCATGATTTTCCGTCACAGCCTTCACAATCGAGAGGCCAAGACCTGAACCTGTCGATGGCGTGCCGGGTATTCGGTAGAAACGCTGGAAGATTTTTTCTCTTTCGCCTTTGGGAATGCCGGGGCCGCTGTCGATAACTTCAAGAACGGGCTGGCCGACTTCCTTTGAGAGCCGAACGGTGACGATGCCCTGGGCCGGCGTATAGCGAACGGCATTGTCGATCAAATTATTGACCAGCACACGAAGACTCTCTTCATCGCCGTAGATCTGGCATTCCGCGGCGCTTTCAAATGAAAGTTCGATGTTTTTATTCGAGGCCAGAACGACGAATGTAGCCAGGGACGAGCGTATAAGCTCATTAAACCGGATCGGCTGGAGATCCGGCGTCATTTGAACAGCCACGCTGCGCGACGCCATCAGCAGCTGGCTTGCTAGATGGATTGACCGGTCGATGCCTTCCGACAATTTATCAATGGCCGTACGCCGGTCGTTATCCGATTGCGCTCGCGTCAAATTATCGAGCTGGAGTTTAATGGCCGTAAGAGGTGTTCTTAATTCATGCGCAGCATCGGCGGTAAATTGCCGCTGGAGCGAAATGGCCTTTTCAAGTTTCAGCAAAAGATCGTTGAGGGCCACGACAACCGGACGAATTTCCTGCGGCACGGCGGCAATCGACAAAGGCTGCATTTTCTCTGCATCCCAGCCTGCGATCGTCTCGGAGAGCGTTGTGAGCGGCGAGAGGCTCCTGCCGACCGCCAGCCATGTCACAATCGCCAGCATGATGAAAAGAAGAATGAGGGGCGCAAGCGTATGGGCTGCGCTTTCTCCGACCATCGTCGATACGATTTCTTTTGGCTGGGCGATCTGTACAAAGCCGGAATCCTCG
>DASTLS010000200.1:0-5980 GCA_035714725.1 Alphaproteobacteria bacterium
CTAACCACAACCAAGGAGAAGACTAATGTTAGCAATGCGTATGACAAGACACGGCACCAAGAAGCGCCCGTACTACCACATCGTTGTGGCCGACAGCCGCTCACCGCGCGATGGCCGCTTCATCGAAAAAATCGGCAGCTACAACCCGATGCTGAAGAAGGAAGACCCGAAGCGCGTCAACCTGATTGAAGAACGCGTCAAGCATTGGCTCAAGAACGGCGCACAGCCGAGCGATCGCGTTGCCCGCTTCCTCGCCGCCGCCAACCTCGGCCCGGCCTTCAAGTGGAACGAAACGCCGAAGAAGTCTGCTCCGCGCGCCAAGACGCAGGAACGCATGAAGCTCGAAGCTGAAGCCGCTGCAGAAGCAGCGAAGGCAGCAGCTGAAGCATCTGCAGCTCCCGCTCCGGAAGCAGCTCCTGAAGCCCCGGCAGCAGAAGCTCCTGCGGCTGAAGCTCCGGCTGAAACGCCAGCGGCTTAATGAGTGGCAAAAGACCGTAAAATTTGCGTGGGCATGATTGCAGGCGCGCACGGCGTGCGCGGCCTCATCCGCCTCCGCAGTTTTACGGAAGATCCGGAAAGCATCGCAGATTTTAAAGAGCTGACGGATGAAAGCGGTGAGAGGTCTTTCAAGGTAAAGTTGAAAAGCGCCGCGAAAGATTTCTTCATTGCTGAAGTTGATGGCCCCAAGACCAAGGAAGATGCCGATGCCTTGCGTGGCACAAAATTGTATGTCGCGCGCTCGGCTTTTCCGAAGACGGCCAAGGGTCAGTATTACGAAGCTGACCTTATCGGGCTTGAGGTCAAGGATGATACGGAGAAGAGCTACGGCTCTATCCGTGGCGTTCACGACCATGGCGCCGGGGTGTTTTTGGAGATCGGCAAGACGAAGCAGGATAGCTTCATGCTGCCTTTCACCAATGCCTATGTGCCGGACGTCGATCTTGAGGCCGGGTTGGTATCGGTCGTGATTCCGGAAGGCTGGCTGAATAAGGAAAAGCCGCCGAAAGGGGAAAAGGCATGACCGGGAGTAAGCCTTGGCAGGCGCAGATTTTGACCCTGTTTCCGGAGGCTTTTCCGGGGATTTTGGGCACCAGTTTGCCCGGAAAGGCTTTAAAAGAGGGGTTATGGGCGCTGGAAACACTGGACATTCGGTCTTTTGCCAGTGATAAGCATGCCTCCGTCGACGACACCCCTTATGGGGGCGGCGCGGGGATGGTGTTGCGGCCCGACGTTGTCGATGCCGCCATCAAGGGTTCAGAAGCCAAATTCGGCGCAGCAGCCCGTAAAATTTATCTTTCGCCACGCGGCAAGGTCCTGGATCAGGCGCTGGTGAAAGAGTTGGTGAAGGCGCCTTCGGTTCTGCTGCTTTGCGGTCGGTATGAAGGTGTCGATCAGCGCGTGATTGATGCGCAGGGTCTTGAGGAAATCAGCCTCGGTGACTTTGTGCTCGCGGGTGGTGAAGTAGCCGCCATGGCGTTGCTGGAAGCTTGCGTACGGTTGTTGCCGGGAGTTCTCGGGAACGCCGCGACGACAGACGAAGAGAGTTTTGAAGCGGGATTGCTCGAGTACCCGCACTACACGCGACCAGCCAATTGGCAAGGCGCGGAAGTGCCGGAAGTTTTAGTCTCGGGGCATCACGCGAAGGTCAAAGACTGGCGGCGTGCAGAAGCGGAAAAGATAACGCGCGAACGACGTCCGGATTTGTGGGAACAGTATCAAGCTAAGAAGTCGTAAGGAGACGGAAGATGAATTTGTTACAGAAGATCGAACAGCAGCACATGGAAAAGCTGAAAGAGCACTCCAAGCTCGCAGAGTTCGGCATCGGCGATACGGTTATCGTCAATGTGAAGGTTATCGAAGGTTCGCGTGAACGTGTGCAGGCCTATGAAGGCGTTTGCATCGCGATGAAGAACGCGGGCGTCAACTCGTCCTTCACGGTCCGCAAGATCAGCTACGGCGAAGGCGTCGAACGTGTGTTCCCGCTTTACAGCCCGCGCATCGAATCTGTCGAACTGGCCCGCCGTGGTACGGTTCGCCGCTCGAAGCTCTATTACCTCCGCAATCTGCGCGGCAAAGCTGCCCGCATCACCGAACGTACCGATTACGAAGCGGCCGCTCCGGTTAAGGAAAAGGCTTCCGAGCCGAAAGAAGCCAAGAGCGCTTAAGTTTCGGTTTAGAAAAGAACATCAAGCCCCGGCAAGTCCGGGGCTTTTTGTTTGCGCTTACTGTCTTGCGTGAAAGAAGAGGATCGCGCTCATCACGATGCCGAGCGCCACGATTCCGAGCCTCAGCTTCTTCTCATCGACGCGGTTGATGATCTGAAGGCCTAAGAGCCCGCCGGCGCTTGAGGAAATGGCAACGAGGCCGACGCTGAGCCAATGCATACGTGTTAGGACAAAGAAAACGCCGACGGCTGATGTGTTGATAACAGCCGTCAGGATGTTTTTCGAGGTAATCGCTTGCCGCACATTCATGCCGGCATAGCTCAACACAGCCATCATCATCAAACCCATGCCGCCGCCGAAATAGCCGCCATAAACGCCGATGGCGAATTGCGCGAGCGCGGCACCGAGATAGCCCATCCGGTCACGCTTTGGCGCCATATCCTGAATAACGGCAGGCTGCTTACGGAAACTGCCCCAGGCGAAAAGCGCGGTGGCAAAGAGCATGAGCCATGGCACCAATCGCGCGAAAGATGCGGAAGATGTTGTGAGCAAAAGAAACGCGCCGACAATACCGCCGACGAAACTGATGATAAAAAGTTCCTTGAACGAAAGATGCTGTGTGCCGGCAGCGTTTTTGCGCCCGGAAAAACCGGTGCTGATCTGCATCGGGTAGAGCGCCATTGTGGATGTGATGTTGGCCGTGCGGGCGTCGAGGCCCGTGAGCATCAGGGCGGGCAGGGTGATGAAAGAACCACCACCTGCAATTGTTGCGATAATGCCGGCGACAAAAGAGGCGGGGATGAGGGCGAGTTCTGTAATAAGCATTGAACGGACTTCACTTTAAAGGCTGATGCGAGGGCTCCCTGATTGGAACGATGCAATTTTGGTGTAACGGCGATTTGCTAACGAAAGCATAACGCGCTTCTTCGCACATGCGAACGGCACGGAGATCAGACGAATTTTTTATGGTCTAATTAAGGCGTAATTCCAGCGTCGCGGTTGTGACGTCCGGCTGCTTCAGAAGTGACTCGCCGACGAGGAAGCAATTTACCCCGATCTTCTGCATGCGGGCCAAATCTTCCGGCTTGCTGAGGCCGCTTTCGCTGACAACCAAACGGTCGGGTGGAATAAGGACGCGCAATTCTTCGGTCGTCTGCAGATTGATGCTGAGCGTCTTAAGATTACGGTTATTGATACCAATCATGCCGGTGGGCAACGCGAGGGCGCGGTCAAGTTCCACGCGGTTATGCGTTTCGATCAACACATCCATGCCGTAATCAATGGCAGCCTGATAAATGCTTTTCGCTTCGCTGTCTTTCAAAGCGGCCATGATGATCAAGATGCAATCGGCGCCGATGGCACGGGCTTCCGCCACCTGCCAGACATCGATCATGAAATCTTTGCGCAGAACGGGCAGGGCACAGGCCTTGCGCGCTTCGATCAGATCCTGATTGCGGCCCTGAAAGTAAGGCTCATCGGTGAGAACGGAGAGGCAAGCTGCGCCACCGGCCTCATAAGCTTGCGCGAGTTTGGCTGGTGAAAAATCTTCGCGGATAACACCGGCGGAGGGCGAAGCTTTCTTGATTTCAGTAATAAGGCCGACTTCATCGCCTTTTGCCTTGGCGCGGAGTGCTGTCTCAAACGGGCGCGGACGTGCGGCTTCGCGCGCTTCACGGTCGATAGCATCGAACGGCTTTGCCGCTTTTAGCTTTTCAACGTGCCGGCGTTTGTCGGCAATGATCTTTTCTAAAACGTCGCTCATGCGGCTTTAGCGTTGGTCAGGTGAATCAATGTCTCGAGTGTATGCCGGGCCGCGCCATTATCAATGGCTGCAGCAGCGAGGGCCATGCCCTGCTTCAAATCGGTGGTTTTGCCGGCCACAATCAGCGCGGCGGCAGCGTTAAACAGCACAATATCCCGATAAGCGCTCTTCTTGCCTTGGAACAGTTCCTTGATTGCAGCGGCGTTGTGGGTGGCGTCTCCGCCCTTCAAATCCGCCATCTGCGCGCGCGGCAAGCCGACCTGTTCCGGCTCGAGCGTGAAATGGCCGATCATATTGCGGCGCAGCTCCACCACATCCGTCGGCGAGGTTGTCGTAATTTCATCCATGCCGTCATGACCATGCGTAACCCAAGCGGCTTCCGCGCCGAGCAATTTCAGCACTTCGGCCATAGGTCCCAACCATTCGAGATCATATGCGCCCATAAGGTAACGCTTGGCGTTCGCTGGATTGGTGAGTGGGCCGAGAAGATTGAAGATCGTTCGCACACCGAGTTTCTTACGCACGTCACCGACATGCTTCATGGCTGGGTGATGGCGCGGCGCGAACAGGAAGCAGATTTTGGCTTCGGCGAGGCTACGTTCCAGAACTTCCAATGGCGGCTCGAGATTGATGCCGAGAGCGCTCAACACATCGGATGAGCCTGATTTGCTCGAGGCCGCGCGATTGCCGTGCTTTGCAACCGGTACGCCGCATCCGGCGACAGTGAAAGCAACGGCAGTCGAGACATTCAGCGTGCCATGAGCATCGCCGCCGGTGCCGACGATATCGATGGCATCAGGCGGTGCTGTAACCTTGACCGACTTGCCGCGCATGGAAGTTACGGCGCCGAGGATTTCGTTTACCGTCTCACCTTTATCGCGAAGGCCAAGGAGGAAAGCCGCCAGTTGCTCATCCGGCACTTTGCCTTCAAAGATGGCGTCGAACGCGCCGCGCGCTTCATCGACCGATAAATCCTGCTGCGCCTTGATTTTACTGAGAACGGTGCTGAGAGGCATAAATTATCGCGCCGCCAGAAAGTTTTTCAGCATCGCATGGCCATGTTCGGTCGCGATGCTTTCAGGATGGAACTGCACGCCGTGGATTGGCAATGACGCGTGGCGTAAGCCCATAACAACTTCATCATCGGTTTCCGCCGTTATGATGAGATCGTCCGGCATGCTGTCGCGCTCGACAATCAGTGAGTGATAACGTGTCGCGGTAAAGGGGCTGGGCAGACCTTTGAAAACACTGTCACCGTCATGGCGCACGGGACTTGTTTTGCCGTGCATCGGTGGCGTGATGCGATTGATTTTGCCGCCGAAGGCCATGCCGATGGCTTGATGCCCGAGGCAAACACCGAGCAGGGGTGTTTTTGTGTCAGCAGCAGCTTTGATGAGGTCGAGGCAAATGCCGGCTTCTTTCGGCGTACAGGGGCCGGGCGAAAGCACGATATGCGATGGCTTGAGAGCGAGCGCGTCTTTCGCGCTCAGGCTGTCATTCCGGCGCACGTCGACATCGGCGCCAAGCTCGCCAAGGTAATGCGCGAGGTTGTAGGTAAAACTATCATAATTGTCGATTAGCAGAAGCATGCTGTGTATTATGCGGGCTCAATTCGGGTTCATTCAATGAAAAAATCGTCGAAAAAAGGCCGTTCTAAGCTTTTTAAGCTGTTCTTCTGGGCTTGTGCCATAGGCGCCGGATTATGGCTGGCTTTTTCGCCGCGCCCGCATCACCACCACCCGGAAAGCGCCCGCGTTCGTGTCGAGCAGCCATCGCCAACCGAGACTGCTATCGGTGATGAGAAAGCACAGCCACTGCCGCCTACGCCGCCGGAGCAAGCCGTCATTGCGCCTCCGCATCCTGTCACCGGCAAGATGCAGATCGCCATCATCATCGACGATGTTGGGTTGGACATGAAAGGCAGCAAGCGCGCGGTGCAATTGCCGGCGCCGGTCACGCTGTCCTACATGCCGTACGCGACGCGCCTGAAAGAACAGACGCGGGATGCTCGCGATCATGGGCATGAGCTGATGCTGCATATGCCGATGGAGCC
>DASTLS010000201.1:0-4473 GCA_035714725.1 Alphaproteobacteria bacterium
CGCCGCGCTTTCCCTCAAAAACAATGACCGCAGCGCAGCTTTATTCTGCGTCACCGAGATTGAAAGCTGGATTGCCAGCAACCTGCCTTATCGTGGCGTGAACTGGGTCTCGGGCATTGAGATCGCCTTGCGCGCAATTAGCATGCTGGTCGTAGGCTCATGCATCAACGAACACATCACGACTGAGCAGCGCGTCAAAATCTGGCAGAGCCTTCAGGTACATGCCGGATGGCTGGAACGGCACCCGTCGAAATTCAGTTCCGCGAATAATCATCGCGCGGCAGAGGGGTTAGGCCTGTTTCTCATCGGCGCGACGTGCGCGCAATTGCCTCAGGCGGAGCAATGGAAAGATGCTGGCTGGGCGATTTTGAATGAGGCCGCGGAAGAATTGATTTTGCCCGATGGCTCAGGCGCCGAACAGGCCGTTGCCTATCACGCCTTTACGCTCGAGATGCTGCTGCTTGGCTTGCATGTTGCTCAGGCGCAGAAAATGGAGGTGCCGCAGCTCTATATCGAGCGCGTACGCAAAGGCGCCGAATATCTGCGCTGGCTGACAGATGATGGCGGCCATCAGCCGCGCATCGGCGATGATGATAATGGCTGCGTTATCGGCGCCTATCGTCGTGATGATAATTACGCAAATTCCATCCTTGGCTGTGCCGCTGCCCTAACACATCGCGGCGATTTGGTGCCGTCCAATCTAAAGCCTTCCCTGCGACAACTTTTATTCGGCGCCCTGCCGGAACAACATCAAGGTCCCAGCGGCGTGAAGCATTTCCGCAGCGGCGGCATGACTGTCGGGCGGCATAAAATTAATGGCCGGGATGTTTTGCTGGCCTTCGATCACGGCCCACTTGGGCATCTCTCGATAGCAGCTCACGGCCACGCCGACGCGCTTTCCGTCTGGCTGCATATTGATGATCAGCCGATCTTCGTTGATGCCGGAACCTATCTCTATCATTCGGGCGGCGAATGGCGTGAGCATTTCCGCAGCACGCCCGCGCACAACACGCTCAGTTTCAGCGGAAAAAGCTCGAGCCTGACTGCAGGCGCGTTCAATTGGTCGCGCAAAGCAAATGTTTCCGTGCGCGAAGTCGACCACATGACAGATGGCTGGCGCGTGGAAGCCGAGCATGACGGCTATATGAAAGATTTTGAATTCATTCATCGCCGCAGCATCGATATGAAGCCCGCAACCGGCTTTACGATTACCGATACGCTGGTCAATTTCGGCTCAGAAGATTGCGATCTGCATTTCCTGCTGTATCCCGGCCTCACCGCCAAAATTAAAGGCAACGACATCACCATCAAGAAGGGCAAGAAGTCGCTCTTGCGCATTACCGGCGATACGCCGCTGGAGCCTGTGATTGGCTTGCCGGAAACCGAGGATGGCGGCTGGTACTCCCCTCGCTTCGGCGAGAAGCAACCGGCGACGCGCATTATCTATCGCGGCATCATGACGCCCTGGCGCAAGTCGGAGCTTCATTTCACCGTCTTGCCGGAATGAGCAGCAAATCTGTCGTCTTCTTCCTGCCTACGCTCGCAGGGGGCGGCGCGGAACGCGATACCTTAACACTAGCCGGCCATTTCGCCGCTAAAGGCCATAAGGTCACGCTGCTGCTTCAACGGCGCGAAGGCGAGTTGCTTAAAGCTATTCCAAAGACAATACGCACCGTCTCGCTCGATCAGCCCCGGACATTGCTCGCCGTATTTCCTCTGACCGCTTTCCTGCAGCAGGAGAAGCCGGACGTTTTGATCTCGAGCTTCGGCCACAATAATATCATCGCTATCTTGGCCCGCATGATTAGCGGCCTTCAGACGCGCATCATCGTCTGCCAGCACACTTCGCTTTCAATCGAAAGCAAGTTTCATACGAATTGGCAGTATCTCTTTCTGCCTTTCCTCAGCCGCATTTTCCTCCCGCGCGCGCAAGGTATTGTGGCCGTGTCTCAAAGCGTCGCGAATGATCTCAGCAAGACGGCCAAACTACCGATCAATCGTGTGACGATCATTTACAATCCCGTTGTGACGGCCGATTTCGAAGAGCGGATGAATGAAGATATCAGCCATCCGTGGTTCGGGAGCGGAATACCGGTTGTGCTTGGTGTCGGCCGCCTCGTAGAAGAAAAAGATTTCGCCACACTCATTCAGGCTTTTGCCGTCGTCGCTCAAAAGTATGAAGTCCGGTTGGCGATTGTGGGTGATGGCCCCTTGCGGCAATCACTAATTGATCTGACAAAGAAACTTGGCGTCAATGATCTGGTGATGTTCCTTGGCTACCAGACCAATCCCCTGCCCTTTATTCGCCGTGCGGCTGTACTGGCTGCATCCTCAAAGCATGAAGGCTTCGGCAACGCTTTGGTCGAAGCACTCGCGTGCGGCACGCCCGTTGTCAGCACCAAAGTCGGCGGCGCGGAAGAAATCTTGAAACAAGGCAGTTATGGCCAGCTGGTGCCTATCGGCAATCCGGGTGAGTTGACGAAAGCGATAGCTGCAACGCTCAGCAATCCGCTGCCGAAAGACTTTCTCAAACGTCGTGGCATGGAATTTACGGCAGAACGCGCCGGAGAGCTTTATGCCCGGCTTTGCGGGCTGGAATAAAAGCCGTGCGCGGCACAGACGACCGCACTGACCATGATTAAATATGTAGAATCTTTTACACCGAAAGAATTAAACGGCGTCGCAATCGCGAAATAAGACAGCACCGCAAGCTGCAATGCCAACGGCTTTTCTCGCAACAACCGCCGCACAAAAACAATTGTCGCCCCAAACCAGACCGGGAACGCGACAAGCCCCAAATACATAAACATCAAAATCCATGGATTTTCGATGCCACCGAGCGCTACGGTTTGATTGACCCGTTCCGTGATATCGATAATGCGCGCCGAAGAAACACCGAGCAGCATTTCTTCCGGGCTGAGGTAATGGAGCGCCTGCATGGCCAATACACGGCTGTTGGCGCTCTCGTCCCAATGCGCAGCATCGATCAGGCGCTCGCCGAGACCGCTATAGAAAAGCAGCGCTATGAAGCCGATCAAGGCAGCCGGAACAGCAATCGCTACGGCCAGTAATGCGAACAGGCGTGACATACTCATCGCAGGCTTAAAGGACTGTCGCAGCTGCCAGCCACCCAATACAAGCATTCCAACAGCCCAGCAGATAAGCGCCGAGCGGCTACCGTAGGCGATCAGAGAGGCTGTAAAGAGCAGGAACAGACCGCCTTTGATCACGTTAGGCAAGCGCAGCGCAAACATCACAAACATGGCAATGACAGTGAACATGGCATTCACGAGCGGATGGCCGCGCAGCGCCGATGCCCGGAAATGCTCTTCCTTCATCACCGACCATTCCGGATCATACTCAAAGAGCCGGAGATGTGTCGAGGCCTCGACAATGCCGATAGTGCTGTTGATCGCGGCGACCAACACGAAAAACAAAACCGCCTTGCGGCAATAGGATATCGGCGTGGAGCTCAGCACGATGGCGCAGATCGGTACCGTGAGATGCGTATCGATGAGCAGCGCCGTGCCCATCGGGCCGCTGCGCGCCACGACATAGACGAAGATCAGCAGATAAATCGCGAGCAAAGCCGCATAGGCCGGCTGTCCACGAAATATATCAATCAGCGCCTTAATCGGTCGCCCACGATCTAAAAGCAGCACGATGAAAGAGATAAAAATAAATACCGTGCCGGGATGGATCTTCTCGTAAAACGCTCCCTCTTCGCCGGAATAATGAAAGCCAAGCGCATTCAAAAGCGGCGCAGATAAAACAATGTGCAGGAAGAAACCGAACAGGCAGATCAAACCTGCGGTCTTGTGACCGTCACCCAGAAGCGATTGATCGGGCTTCATGCTCCGCCCCTGATAGCGCGGTAAGCATCCTCGATCTCGGCCACGACGTTAGGCGCCGCATAGGCCCGAGCATCACTCGCGTTTCGCTGACTCATAGCGCGGCAAAGCTGAAAATCATTGAGCAGCCGCCTCAGGCCCTCGGCAATAGCCTCTGGCGAAACATCTTCAAGAAAAAGGCCATTTTCCGGCTCCTGGATGAGGCGCGGAATGCCTCCAGCCTTTGTAGTCAGGATGGGCTTACCCGCCGCCATAGCCTCCAGCAGCGCGATAGGCATGCCTTCCTGATGAGTGGTCGGCAGGGCAAAGATCGTGCTGGTAGCCAGAAAATCGGCCTTGGCATCCCCAGATACATAGCCCGGCAAGAAAACACGGCTGAGCAGCCCATGCTGAGCCACTTTGGCATTAAGCAGATGAGCCTCGGGTCCGTCCCCCGCCATAATCAGGTCGAGATCGGGAAAGCGTGGCGCAAGAAGCGCAAAGGCTTCCAACAGCTCAAGGCATCCTTTACGTTTCTCGAAACGTGACATGAAGAGGATGCTACGCCGCGTTGCGGCTTTAGGCGGCTTGATCTCGGCTTCATCAAACATTGTTTTTCCAAGGATGATTTTGGCGTGATCGA
>DASTLS010000202.1:0-3236 GCA_035714725.1 Alphaproteobacteria bacterium
ATAGCGCGTGATCGAGTAATGAACACGCCATGAATCCATCCGCCCGCCTGCAGGCAACCCTCGAGTTGCTGACCGAAATCGACAGCGTTCTGCGTCCCGCAGATGCGCTCGTCAGCGCTTATTTCCGCGCGCGCCGCTATATCGGTAGCAAAGACCGCGCTGCTGTCTCGACGATGACCTATGACATTCTGCGTCATCGTGCGCGGCTGGATTGGTGGCTGAAAAAAGCAGATGGCTTGCCGACGGCGCGCTCATGGCTGCTCGCGTATCTCGCGCTCGTGAATGAAATGCGCCTCAAGGATATCGGCGAGATGTTCAGTGGCGGCAAATATGCGCCAGAGAAACTGGAAGAGTTCGAGCGCGTGATTTTGCGTCAGCTTGAAACACACACTATCGAACATCCCGACATGCCGGAAGAAGTGAAGACGGAATGCCCGGATTGGGCCGCTATACCGCTTAAAGAACGTTTCGGTAAAAACTTCAGCAAAGAAATGCGCGCGCTTCTGAAAGCTGCGCCACTCGATTTACGTGTCAATCCGCTGAAGACGACGCGCGATGCAATTCTAGATGAATTGAAAACACTCGCTATCAAAGCCGAAGCTTGCACATTATCGGAGTTTGGCATCCGTGTTTTTGAACGCCCATCCTTGAATGCATTGCCGATGCTCAAAAACGGCTCTGTCGAAATCCAGGATGAGGGTTCGCAGCTTGTTGCGCTTTTGGTTGATGCCAAGCCTGGTCAACGCGTGGTTGATTTCTGTGCCGGTGCCGGCGGCAAGACGTTGGCGATTGCCGCGCAGATGAAGAATAAGGGCAAGATCATCGCCTGCGATGTTCTGGCAAAACGGCTTGAGCGCAGCACCGAACGTTTCCGCCGCGCTGGTCTCCATAATATCGAAGTGAAGCCGCTCAAGAGCGAGCGCGATCCGTGGGTAAAAAAGCACAAAGGCGATTTTGATCGCGTGCTGGTCGATGCGCCATGCAGCGGTACTGGTACCTGGCGCCGTAATCCCGATGGTCGCTGGCGTTCACTTGGCCCCGGGCTTGAAAAGCTTTTGCCGTTACAGGCTGAAATTCTTGATAGCGCCGCGCGCCTTGTAAAATCCGGCGGTCGCCTGATCTATGCGACGTGCTCGATGCTGCCGGAAGAGAACGAAAAGCAGGTCGAGGCGTTTTTGGCTTCGCATCCTGATTTCAAGCTCGTGCCTTATAAGGCTATTTGGGCTGAAGGCGTTTCGGCGCAGGAAGAGTGCCTATCGCTTACACCGGCGCAGCATGGCACGGACGGCTTCTTCGCGGCTGTGATGGAAAATACGGCTGCGCCTAAGCCGCCAAAAGAAGTTAGAGAAGGCGTAGAGCCAGCTTCCCAAGAAACGGCATAATCTTCGGCCTGAGAAGGCGCGGATCATATTGCGCCATGCGGCGGGAATCTTCAGCCAAAGCCACTTCGACCAATTTTCTTGGCGTAAGGCCAACGGTCAGATTGGTGCCTCCGGTGACGACGAAATTATCCTCTTTCGCCTTTTCATTGCCGACGCCGGCTAACGAAAGCCGCGAGAACGCCGCAGCGACAAGCGCCGCCAAGCACGTAACCCTGAAGATCATGCGCGGGATGAAGGATTTCTTGGCCGCCGTATACGCCACCCAATTGACGAAGAACATGATGTGGCGGCCTTCTTCATGCACAACAGGTTCGAACACTTCGACAAGCTCTGCCGGGAAGTAGCCGGAATCCTGCGCCATCTTGAAAAGACCGAAAGCGAAGAAGCTGTCGAAGCACTCGCCATACCCGGTGCAGATAAATTTCCACTGCGCATTGCGTGGTGCGCGATATGTTTTCAAATCGGTGAGCGGGATATTATAAAAACGTAGCATGTTACGGATGACGAGCTTGTGCCGTCCTTCCTCAAACGCATTCAGCGCAATGGCTTCCTTGATCAGCGGATCTGTAACGGTATCAGCCATCGCTTGCATGCGGGATGACGCATAGCCTTCGGTCTCGACGGCTACATCCCAGAACGGCAGATCGGTAAGGCGCTTGCGTGCATCGTCCGACAAATTCGGCCATGCCAAAATCGATGGTTTGTAGGGATCGAACAGATCGAGCAGCACACTGCACATCGCGCGCTTATGCGCTTCCGATCCGATACGGAACGGCGGCAGGGCACCGCCCGTGACGGCGGTCAATTGCGATTCTGTATGCGGCGCGAGCGCCAATGCTGCATTCGACATATCAAACCTCGTTAAGCATCTTTTGTAGCGCTGCAGCATCATCTCCTGCAAGTGAAGCGCGCGAAAATCACGCCAATTATGCGCTTTAAGAACGTGCGCTAAGCGGTTCAGAAATTACCGAAAATTTTAGATATTCCAGTATTAACAATTGCTTATCTAATTCCGGGGTAGAGTCGGAAATGGATAGTTAAAGAGATTCGGAGATGGCCAATGTTAGATAAACTTGAGCTGCTTAAAAAGAACCTCTCCGCCGGCGAACTTGGCAACTTCGGCATCGAAGACATCGCCTATGTCAAAACCGTGACAGTCGATGGCCAAACGCTCCACGCTATCCACGCCGCAGACGGCACCCCACTGACAGTCGTTGCTGAACGTGATTTGGCATTTGCCACGGTCAGGCAGCACGATATGACGCCCTCGAGCGTCCACTAAGTTTCACAAAATCGGGAAGTTTTAGGCCGCTTGAGCGGTCGGCGTTTCCGTGAGCAAGCGATAGATCGCCGCTTCGTCTTTCGCCTTGCGGATCTGCTCGCAAAGCTTCTGGTCACGCAGCAAGCGCGATACAGTCGCCAGTGCATGCAAATGGTCAGCGCCGGCATCGGCAGGAGCTAACAGCAGGAATACCAGATCTACCGGCTTGTCATCGACGGATTCAAAACCAACCGGTTGTGCCAGGCGCAGGAAATAACCCTGTACCTTGTCGAGGCCTTCAAGGCGACCGTGCGGAATGGCAATGCCGAGGCCGACGCCGGTGGTGCCGAGCCGCTCACGCTCCCACAGCACATCGAACACGACATGCGCATCCTTGCCCAGCTTGGAAGCCGCAAGCTTTGCGCCTTCCTGAAGAACGTCTTTTTTGGTGGCAACCGCCAGATTGGCGACAACGGCTTGAGGAGAAAGGATATCACGCATGGTCGGGGTACCTTGGGTCATAGATTACGGTCTCAAGCCTTGGCTTTTCCGGCTTTGCCGTCAAGTGCGGCATCGACCCAGCCGATATGGCC
>DASTLS010000203.1:0-3514 GCA_035714725.1 Alphaproteobacteria bacterium
AGACCGATCCGCGTCATGCCACGCAGTTGCATTCGCGCTCTGGCCTCGCCTACATGCGCGCGGAAGATATTACGGATGCCGAGAAGCAATATGGCATCGCACTGACGCTGGAGCCGGATGATCCGGATATATGGGTTGATCGCGCGACCGAACGTGCAGGCAATGATAATTTCTGGGATGCTGTGAGCGATCTCAACCATGCGCTGTCGATCGAGCCGGATTTTGTGGATGCGTTGCGGCTTCGCGGACAATGCTGGTTGAAGCTCGGCAATTCCAAAAACGCACTGGCTGATTTCAATCTCGCCGAGCAGATTGAGGCTGACGAGCAGGCGAAGAAAAAGAAATGACCGTCACGCGCTTCGCGCCCAGCCCGACAGGTTTTCTTCATCTCGGGCATGCGCATTCGGCACTGTTTGCGGAGCAGGCGGCTGACGGCGGCACGTTTCTGCTGCGCATCGAAGACATAGATCCCACGCGCTGCAAACCGGAATTCACCAAAGCGATTTTCGAAGATTTGAAGTGGCTTGGCCTCACATGGCCGGAGCCGGCGCGCATTCAATCGCAGCATATGCATCAATATGCCGCGGCACTATTTAAGTTGCGCGATCATGGCGTTTTGTATCCATGCTTTTGTACGCGCAGCGAAGTGTTGGCTGAAGCATCGGCAGCGGGGCATGCGCCGCACACCGGCCCGGACGGCGTGATTTACCCCGGCACGTGTCGTCATCTGTCCGATAAAGAAGCGGCAGATAAACTCGCTGAGTATAAAGTCGCGAATTGGCGGTTGAATGTTGAGAAGGCTCTGGCGCTCACCGGGCCGCTGACATGGCATGATCGCGCCAAGGGAACTATTCCGGCAAACCCGCAAGATTTCGGCGATGTTGTTATAGCGCGCAAGGATGTGCCTACAAGTTATCATCTCAGCGTCACGGTCGATGATCACATTCAGGGCGTGACACTCGTGACGCGTGGCGAGGATTTATTCCGCTCAACCGACATTCATCGGCTGCTGCAAGCGCTGCTCGAATACGAGACGCCGGACTATCATCATCACGCGCTACTGGTGGATGGTGAGGGCAAGCGTTTTGCGAAACGCGATCAATCGGTGACGCTGCGTGCTTTGCGTGAGAGTGGTAAAACGCCCGAAGATGTCAGGCGGATGGCTTTTCCAGAAAAGCCTTAATCGCACTGAATTCCCCATCCTTCTCGGTCAGAAAACCGTGGCGGATAAGGAAATCGATAATCACCAGGTTGCAATTGAATTTGAAACGGTCGGTGTCGTGGACGATCTTTGCCACTTCGGCGATCGGCATCAGATGAAATGCCGCAACTTCGCCATCGGTATTTTTTGGCGTGTGACCCTCGGGTAATTCCATATCGAAGATGAAAAGCGTGTCGTTGCGGAGGCCGCTGGTGCGCTCGATCATATAGCGAATGTCGCGCGTACGCTTCGCGGTTTTGGCAAGCGAGGCGTCGATGCCCGCTTCCTCTTTCGCTTCTTTGCAGAGATTGTCTTCGATGCTGAGGCCGATGGGCTGGCCGCCGCCGATGAAATTATCGAGTTTGCCGGGATCCACCTGCCGGTCGTGCGCGCGCTCGCCGATCCAGAGATGAATGCCGTCTGCCTTCCGCACAAAGCCATTCACATGCACGCCGAAGCCACGCACGCCAAACAAGGGCACAGCGGCACGATCAATTTGCGCGAGCGGTTCATCGCCCCACGCACTTACAATCGGATACATTTCATTGCGGAGTGGACGTCCAGTTTTGGTGGCAAGCCAGCTTGCTGCTGTTGCCAGCGCCTGACTGCGCGTGATGAAATCATCGAAGCGAGATGCCAATCGCAGCCCGTTCTGATGCGCATCGAACATATCCATATTGCCGAGGAGGTCGGATGCGAGCGGCTCCGGAATCCAGCCATATTGCACAGGGCCGATGAAGAACGGCGCGAACTTGCTCAGATCGTGCGTATTGCAGGCCTGAAAATGGCGAAGATAACCCGTCGCCATTAGCCTTGCCGCTGCACCATCAACTGCTTGGTCTCGGCGATGGCCTTGGCGGGATTAAGGCCCTTCGGGCAGGTGTTCGTGCAATTCATGATCGTGTGGCAGCGATAGAGGCGGAATGGATCCTCGAGGTTATCGAGGCGTTCGCCGGTGGCTTCGTCGCGGCTATCAACGATCCAGCGCGATGCTTGCAGCAGCACAGCGGGGCCGAGGTAGCGGTCGCTGTTCCACCAATAGCTCGGGCAGCTCGTCGTGCAGCAGAAGCAGAGGATACATTCATAGAGGCCGTCAAGCTTCGCGCGTTCTTCCGGAGATTGCAGACGTTCGCGATCAGGCGGCGGAGGCGTTTCGCTCTTCAGCCACGGCTCGATCGATGCGTATTGCGCGTAAACATGGTTGAGATCGGGAACGAGGTCCTTCACCACTTCCATATGCGGCAGCGGATAAACCTTCGCATCGCCTTTGCATTCGTCGATAGGCTTCAAGCACGCGAGCGTATTGGTGCCGTCGATATTCATGGCGCATGAACCGCAGATGCCTTCGCGGCAGGAGCGTCGGAAGGTCAGGCTGGCGTCGATATCGTTCTTGATATGGATGAGAGCATCCAGAACCATCGGACCGCATTTATCGAGGTCGATTGTGTATTCGTCAGTACGCGGATTCTCACCGTCGTCCGGCGACCAGCGATAGACTTTGAATGTCTTGGTGCGTTTCGCGCCGGCGGGCGGGGCATACTTTTTGCCCGCTTTGATCTTGGAGTTTTTCGGAAGCGCAAATTCAACCATGAGGCGTGCCTTGTGGATAATCAGGAATCGTGGGCCCGATTTTAGGCGGAACTTCCTGTCAGGTAAAGGCCAACTCTAGGCCGGAGTGGCCGTATCGGGGGCCCTATCCCGCTGCTGTCCCGGGCGGTTATTGTTTGTTATTTCCGTATCGAAAAGGACAATTTCGGCACCGGCCTTATTGCGTAAGGTAATTTCGCCACGAACGACTTTTTCATAAAGCAAAACGGCACGTCTATTAACCTGGCCAATGCTCTCCGCGTCTGTCGCGTTCTTGATGCCCTCTAATATTTCAAGGAGATCGGAAGGGGCGGGCAAAGTGTTGGGAGAAGGTGTGTAGGGGCGAGTTATGGCATCCCACGTTTCTGTGGGAAACTCGGGATACAAGTTGGTGGCAACGGTTTTTATGAAGGCACAAGTGAGTGGATTAGATTTTGCGTAATAGGACAGAATTTTCTCAATGTCTTGCATTTGAAAATAATCAGAGGCACCGTTTAAGCCTTTGGAAATCGTTTGACGACATCTGCCCAGAATTTCCGCCAGTTTTATTTGATTAAGGTTTATTTGTTTTGCAAAATCTTGGTCACGTTTACTCATAATGAAATCCCTGATTAATATGCGTCAGGGCATAGCACCTCTATCTGGCTCAGCGCAAGGCCAGCAGGGATTAACTATCATTCCAGATTATTTCGCGTCGTTATGTTCGCGCATGAACTGGCGCAGGAC
>DASTLS010000204.1:0-4656 GCA_035714725.1 Alphaproteobacteria bacterium
TAAGTCGCGCCGCTCCCACAGCTGATCGGGGTTGAGGCCCGGCCAGCGGCCATAGACTTTGCCGCCGCGCACATCGCCGCCCATCACCCACGCGACATTGCCGTGGCCATGATCGGTGCCGCCATTGCCATTCTGCGCAACCGTGCGGCCAAACTCCGACATCACAAGGATGGTCGTGTTCTGATATTGCGGTCCCAAACTTTCCGCGAGCGCCGCCAGACCTTGTCCGAGTTTTTCAAGCTTGTTCGAAAGCTGGCCCTTCGCGTTGCCTTGCTGCACATGTGTATCCCAGCCGCCGACATCGAGGAAGGCCAGCTGAATGCCGGGGTCACGTTGGATCATATTGCCGACTTTCTCGCACTCGCCGACAAAGGCATCCGCTTGCGGCGCGCCGTTGGCCGATTTCGTCATTTCGTTATTGAGGTCGTTCATCACGCTTTCGCGCGCGGAGGTGCCTTCCTGATAAAGACTGCCGAGTTCCTTATCGCCGCCGTAAAGCTGACCGAGAGATGCCGCAAGCTGCGGATTTTCAATCGCTTTGCCGCCATTGCCCTTAATGCCGGTGGGAATGACGGGAATATCGAAATGCCCCTGACACGCCTTCGGCATCTTGTTACCGAAGCACATCACGCGCGTGGGTGATGCGCTCGGCGGCAGCAATTGCGCGACGCCATTCACCCAACCTTGGGAAGCAACCGCTGAATTCAGCATCGCTGTTTCCATGATATCCTGCGCTTCGAAGTGTGAGCGCGTCTCGGCGGGCGATCCGCTGGCATGCACAAACGCGAGCGTGCGGTTCTGCCAAAGTGGCTGCAGCGAGGCGAGGGCAGGGTGCATGCCGAAATTGCCGTCGAGATAGAGCAAGCCATTCGTTTGGCCCGGCGCGGCGAGCGCAATATCGGGCCGCGCCTGATAATAATACCGCTCGCTATAGGGCGTGACGATGCTAAGGCCATCGACAGCGCCGCGCATCATGACGACGATCAAATGGCGGCTTGCGGCTTCGGGTGCGGCGAGGGCCCAGCCATAGCGACCGAGAGGCAGCATGCAATAACCGCCCGCCAGCATGACGCCTTTCAGAAGTTCGCGACGATTCAGCATCACTATCTCCTCAGTAATATACGAATTCGGGCGCACTCAGCGCGAGCACGGGCTGCATCTTGGGGGGTGCGGCCTGAATGGTTTTGAACGTGTTGGCCGAGAGTGTCGTGCCCATCGCGCTTTCGATATTCGGCAGCGGATTACTCTGCAGGAAACCGACAAATTTCTTCGAATAATCAACGCGCTTCAGCAAAGCATCCGAATTCAACCATTGATCGTTGGTGTTGGAATATCCGTTTGGCGTCACGCAACGATAGAGCGGCTCGCCCATCTGGTTCATTGCGGCTTGTAAAAGTTTGGTATCACCGGGAGGCAACACACCAGCTGCGCGCAAAGTCGAAACTACGTAACGGAAGGGAGGCTTGAACTTCTTCTGCGCATATTGCGGGTCGTAAAATTCTTGGGAGTTGAAGAGTGTCCGCAGCACGGATGTAATATCGCCATCGCTCGCCACATAGCTCGCGGTCATTTTATCGACGAGTGCTTTCGGCGGATCGTCGGCCACAAAATATTGTGCGAGTTCAAAAGCGATGTGATGTGCGGTCGCCGGATTTTTAGCGAGCATATCCAGCACGCCGGTGATTTCTTCGGTGCCGCCGCCGCGCACGGTATAATTCAACAATGTTACGTTTGCGTAATCATGGCGGCGTGGCTCGAAATAAAAGGTGGTTTTGGGCTCAATGCCCTTGCCTTCGCCAAGGCCCCAACCGGTCAGGATATGGGCGAGGTTGGTCACGTCCTGCTGCGTATAGCCGCCATTCACGCCGAGTGTATGCAGCTCCATAATTTCACGCGCGTAATTTTCATTGATGCCGAGCTTCTTGCCCTTCGCGAGGTTACTGCTCGGATCGGTGTTCTCCCAATTATCGAGATAAACCAGCATGGCGGGATGATGCGCGGTCGCCATCAGCAGGTCGCGGAACTTGCCGAGCGCATAGGGGCGGATGGCATCGCGCTCGTAAGCGCTCACCATCAATTTCACCGGGCCTTTTTCGGCGAAGACGTTGAAGTGATTGAACCAGAAATCGGTCATCACTTCCTGCAGCTGCGCCGGACTTCCGGCGGCACGGAGGATTTTGGCTTCGGCTGCCTGTTCGACGACAACATTTTCCGATTTGCGCAGCTCTTTCTTCTCGTCCTGCGACATGCCTTTCTTGTCTTCCTCGGCATCGGCGAAATGCTGGGCCAGCTGCTGCATCGAGGCGTTTGCCATCTCTAACTGAGACAGGCGATTGATAAGATCTTGCGAGACCTGCATGTTGCCGGGGCGCAATTGCTGCTCGAGATACTCATGCAGCCCCATCTGCCGCACTTGCTCGATCTGCCCGGGCGTCGGGCCAAAGCTCACGCGATTGATCACATGCAGGATCTGCTCATCGGTCAATTGTTGGGTTTGGGAATAAGCGGGCGATGCCAGCAAAAATGCGGCGGATACGAGGACAAGGCTACGCAAGGCTTTCGAAATACGCATGATGCCGCGACCGGGGAAATATCACTAAAGAGCAGGATAAAAATTTATCATGGCTTAATTAAGATAAGGTTTTGGCGGCTCGCCACAATTTGCATAGGCGCAGAAAGCTGGCGGATTTCCGCGCTCGGTTTTGGCTAAGAAAAAGTTAGTGCGAATGATTATCAGGGAAGTGTCGTTTGACACTGCGCGCGATTTGGGTGGAGGATGGCGCCCATGCCCGCCCCGAAGAAACCCCCGCAATACGGCAAGTCTGAGCCGACCAGCAAGCTGAAACAGAGTGTGAAGATACTCTTCGTTCTGCTGGTTTTAAGCGCGATCGGCTGGATGATTGCCAACAACCAGCGCCAGCGTCCGCTGACCTGCGAGAGCGATCATGTCTCGCTGCTGCAGTTCGGCACCTGTCACGAAGACGGCCCTTAAATTCAGGCTGCGCCTAATTTCGCTGTGTATTGATCTTCGCGGCGGTCGCGGAAGAAACCCCAGGCCGAACGCTCGGTCTTGATCTGGCCGAGATCGAAAGTGTGAACCAGCACGCCTTCCTGTGTCCTGTCCATCTGCTCGACAAGATTGCCGGCCTGATCGCTGATGAAGCTCGAGCCGTAAAACACCTGACCATTCTCGGTGCCGACGCGATTGCTTGCTGCAACCGGCACGACGTTGCTTACGGCATGCCCGCGCTGCGCCAGCTGCCAACGATCTTTGGTATCCAGCGCCGCATTATGCGGCTCACTGCCGATAGCGGTCGGATAGAGGAGGATATCCGCGCCTTTCAGCATCATCTGGCGCGCGCTTTCCGGGAACCATTGGTCCCAGCAGATGCCAACGCCGATTGTACCGAACTTGGTTTTCCATGCTTTGAAGCCGGTATCGCCCGGGCGGAAATAGAATTTCTCCTGATAGCCGGGGCCATCGGGGATATGCGTCTTGCGATAGGTGCCGAGGATGCTGCCGTCGGCATCGACAATCACAACGCTGTTATAAAGGCAGGAGCCGTCGCGCTCATAGATCGAGACCGGCAACACAACGCCGAGTTCCTTGGCGAGTTTTTGCAAAGCGACAACGCAGGGATGCTCTGCCGCCGGATAGGCGCGGTCGAAATTCTTCTCGTCTTGCGAGGTGCAGAAATAATAACCCTGAAACAGCTCGGGCGTCAGGATAACTTGCGCGCCTTTCTTGGCTGCGTCGCGGATGAAGGGCTCGATCTTTTTGATATTGGCGTTCATATCGTCCGAGAACGCGCATTGCACGACGCCGAGTGTGATTTTGCTCATTGTGCAGGCTCCTGTTGCGTAATGCAGTGGAACGAACCGCCGCCGGAGAGAACGTGATTAGCGGGAAGCGCAATCACTTCGCGGCCCGGAAACAGCGGTTTTAAGGCCTCGACGGCCTGCTTCGAATAAACGCCTTCATAGGCTGGCACGATCACAACGCCGTTGCCAATGATGAAATTGGCGTGGCTGGCCGCAACCGGCTCGCCGTCTTCATTCGTAATCAAGCCGGGGCTCGGAATGCGCGTGACTTTGAGACCGGCAGCTTGCAGGTCCTTCGCGATAGCATCAAACGTTTCTGCGTTCGGATCGTCGGCGCCTGATGCTTTCTGGCAGACAGCATGACCCGGCGCCACAAAGCGCGCGATGTTATCGATATGGCCATCGGTATGGTCGTTCACAAGCCCTTGTTCGAGCCAGATGATGCTGTTGACGCCGAAGGCATCGCGCAGCCGCGCTTCGATATCATGTTGCGACAGGCTTGGATTGCGGTTGGTGTTGAGGAGGCATTCCTTAGTCGTCAGCACGCGGCCTTCGCCATCGAAATCCAGCGAGCCGCCTTCCATCACGAAGTCATGGGGCACGGCCTTCATGCCGGAAAGCTTCGCGACAAAGCCTGAGACTTCATCATCATGGTCGAGGACGTATTTGCCGCCCCAGCCGTTGAATTTGAAGCAGAGGGCTTTGCCGTCCTGCGTGAAAATAGGTGCCGTATCGCGCAGCCAGATATCGCCGAAATTGGCCGGAATGACCTCGACATTAGCGCCCGCGAATTCCTTCTTCGCGGATGCTACGCCGTCACCCATAGCCAGAAGC
>DASTLS010000205.1:0-5652 GCA_035714725.1 Alphaproteobacteria bacterium
TCCGTAATCTGCTCACGGAAAATAATTATACGAGCGAAGATATCGACCGCATCGTATTCATCGGCGGCCCGAGCCGCATTCCGCTCGTGCGCCAGATGGTCTCGAACGAGCTTGGTATCGCGGGCGATCTCAAAACCGATCCGATGACAGCCGTTGCTATCGGCGCCGCTTATTATTGCGAAGGACGCCAGTGGAGCAAAGACAACGTCAGCACGCCGAAGCCGAAACAGGCTTCGACAGCGGTGCCGGATGAACCGAACCTTTCATTCCAATACACTGCACGCACGCCAGACGATAAAACGACGATCACGCTCAACGTCAAAGGCACGCCGTCGGCGAACCGCAAATTGCAGCTGAAATCGAAGGACTGGGATTCCGGCAATCTGCCGATTGCCGATGGCCTCACCATCTCCGTGCCGCTCAAGGAGATGGGCAAGCATGAGTTCAAGGTCCATGTGTTGGATGAAAACGGCGCCGCCATTCCACAGCATGACCAGACGCTCACCATTAATCGTCTCGTAGCCTCGACCGCGAGCATTCCCGCCGCGCAAACGATTGCCGTAAAAGCGCTCGATCACGCCTATGCGCAGGAAAACGTGCTGCTACCACTGGTGAAAAAGGGCGACGTTCTACCCGCAGATGGACAAGCCAAGTTCAAGAGCGCACGCGCGATGAAGCCGCATGAAACCGGCCATTTGAATTTTGAATTGTTCCAGGTTGAGTATCCGGAACGTATCGATCTCAACCTTTGCGTCGGCGTGTTCCGCATCGGCGGTGAAGATTTGCCGGATGCCTATCTGATCAAGGAAGGCGATCCGATCATTTTCGATTGGCACATGACCGATAGCGGTATTCTGCAAGCGACCGTGAAGCTTGATAACGGCGTCAATGGCCCGCTTGAGTTGAAAGCGCCGCGCTTCTATGCGCCGCAAGCCGGACAGGTTTCCTTCAATGGCGAAGATGGCGTCAATTTCACCGATTCAATCGTCAAGCAAGGCGAAGAAGAATGGGGTGATCTGGCCGCAGCCGTTGGCCCCGATGGTGGCCCAGAAATTCAATTGCTCAAAACACGCCTGACTGAGCAACGCGAAATGCTGACGGAAGCCGGCAGCGACGGCGAAGCCATCCGCCGTATCGCCGAAGAATCCCGCTTCATTCGCCAGGATATCGCCCGCATCGGCAAGAAACATCGCAGCGCTATGTTGCAACGTCGCATCGGCAAAATGTCTGCCGTGTTCAATCGTATCGCACGCAGCCATGCCGACAAGGTGGAAGCCGCGCGTTTCGACAATCATGCCTTCAAAGTTCAGCAGATCATCGATAGCGGCGAGCCGCAGGGTTATGATGATGCCGATCTCCATCTTGCGGAAATGCGCGATCTCTTCTTCAGCATCGGCTGGCGCGATCCGGATTACGTCTATACCTGGTATAAGCGCCTCGCCGGCGAACCTTATTTATTCCCCGACAAGCCCGAGTTCGACGCCATGGTGAAACAGGGCGAAGAGCTGCAAAAACAGGGCGATACCAAAAAGCTGAAAGACCTCGTCAATGAAATGCTAAACGCACGCGTGGCCCTCGGCGCCAGCGATATCGCGGGCGAATTGGCAACCATCGTTAAGGCGTGATACGCTTCCTCCAAGCCGCACAAAGGACAAAGCATGTTCGATCAAAAATTCCAAACGCTTGATACCGCTTCTGCCCAAAAACTTTTGGGCGATATCGCGCTCGACGTCTCGCCAGTGAAATTCACCGAAGGCAAGACCAAGGTCGAATATACCGACCTCGCTTTCTATGACGAATTCAAGCTGTATGCCGTCACGGACACAACACTGCCGGCACCCAACACGCGCTACATGCTGCACAAGTCCGGCGATACCAGCATGATGAACTGGACGAACGAGCCGATCTATGCCGTCAATGATCGCGCACCGATCAAGCTTGATCGCAAAACTGCCATTCCTTACGCCAAATTCTTTTTCCATTTCGTGCGTGGCCAGCTGGGCCGTTTCATCATCGTGGAGAAGCCGGAAGAAGTTGTTTGGCTCGCGAATGCAAATGACAAAGAAAAAGCCGATGTTGCCTCTCGCCTGATGCCCGTAACCTATAAAGGTATCGGCCGTGATAATCTTTTCACGCTTAATGCGACCGTCGTGTTCAAGAACGCCTTGTTCAAGACCGATATCAAGATCGCGCCTTACGAGATGGATGTGTTCGACCCGGAAACCAATGCGCCGGAACATTTCACCATCGGCCAGATGAAGCTGACGAATGAAGAGCTTCTGCTCGAAGAATTGAATGTGCCGATCGACCCGCCGCCGGGCGAATTCGGCTAATAAAAAAAACGGCCCGCGATTGCGGGCCGTTTAATTTTGTGCGGAAATCTTTAGATCTGTTCCTTGATCCAAGCCTGTAAAGCTTGCTTCGGCAAAGCACCGACTTTCGTCGCTTTCAACTCGCCGCCCTTGAACAGCATCATGGTCGGAATGCCGCGGATGCCGTATTTGCTCGGCGTCATCGGGTTTTCATCAACATTCATTTTGGCAATCGTGACATCGTTGCCCATTTCGCCGGCGAGTTCTTCAAGGATCGGGCCGACCATCTTGCACGGGCCGCACCACTCCGCCCAGAAATCAACCAGAACAGGCTTCTGGGACTTCAGAACATCGGCTTCAAAATTGGTGTCGGTAACGGCTTTAGTGGCGGCGCCCATGAGAGAATCTCCTCTAATTTGATACCCACCTTATGTAGTGCCGAGGGGCCCTGATATCAAGAGGATGTGAGTAGAGACTCAGGCACAGGCATCAGGAAGGGCTTGTAAGTCCACAATAAAAAGCACCGGATTCGGCGGCCCGGATATATTTCTTTCAAAACCGCGCTGTAATTCGCAAGTTGCAAACGATACGGCTCGGGAATGTCTTTTACGTCTGCCGGCGGCGGGCGGTTGGTCTTGTAGTCAACAATCCAGATCTCGTCTTTCAAAACCGACAGGCGGTCGACTCGACCCGGAATTTCCTGTTTGCCGATGCGGCCCACGAGTGGGACTTCAGCGCGACTCTCAGGACCAAAGAGCGGCGCAAATTCCGGATTGCGCAAAATGGCCAGCACTTCATTCTTGATCTCGGCCTGTTGTTCGGATGTCAGACGATGCTCTGGGTTCGATAGAAAACGCTCTGCTGCTTTATCGCGCAGATTATCAGCGATATCCGGGAGGCTTTCGAGCAAGCGGTGAATGATACGACCGCGGCCAAACACGATATCGGGAGTTGCAACAGCTGGAGCTGCAGCATGCCTCGACGGGCTGACACGCTGATAGGCTGTTATTTCTTCCGGTGCGTTTTGCCGCGCCCAATCCGGTAATGTGGGAACAGCAGATACGGCTTTCGCGCTTTCGGACTTAGTGGGTTTCGATTTCAATATCGGATCGGCAATCACGATTTCTTCGCCGCCTTCATGCGCTGAAGGCTGGTCATGTGGCTTTAATCCTGCCTGAATGAGGTTGTACCAGTTGTCCTCATTCTTCCAATTCTTTGCCTTCCAGCCGGCGATATACAAATGCGAGGCCGAACGCGTGAGCGCGACATACATAAGCCTCCGATATTCTTCCATCTGCTTTTGCCATGCGCGCTGACGCAAGCGGAACGCCGTACCACAAAGTGGCGTGCGCGCGATATAGAGCGGTACATCGTCATCGGTCCAAAGCAACCGCGCGATGTCATTTGCCCGCGGCATGCTTGCGGTATCCGGCAAAAAGACAATCGGCGCCTCGAGGCCCTTGGACGCATGCACCGTCATGATGCGCACCTGTCCTCCACCTGCTTTATCGCCATGATCGAGCTCGCGTTTGATCTCGGCTTCCGTTGCCGTCAACCAATGTAGGAAATTTTGCAAAGACGGCGCATGACGATGACTGAAATCCTGCGCGGAATTCAAAAGCTCATCGATGGGATCGAGCGCATCCAGCCCCAGCCGCGACCAGATCGCGCGACGACCACTGACGGCATTCCCGGGGCACGGCTCGCTGAGAAGTCGTGTGAGCATGACGAGCGGTGACTGGAAATCGGCATCCCCCAGCCATTGCTCAAGATACCCGTGAGCCCCTGAAAAATTAGGGCTTTCTGCAATTTTATCGGTCAGGCTTTGCCACAGGCTTTTCTTGCCGCGCCCGATAGCAAGCGTCATGAGATGTTCTTCACTGAGACCAAGCAGCGGCCCGCGCAAAACAGTCGCAAGGTTGAGATCGTCTTCCGGTAGCAACACGAATTGCATAACGGCGAGCAAATCCATCACCGGCAATTGCTTGATCAGGCACATACGATCAACGCCGGTAACGGCGACTTTACGCTGCTTCAGGGCACGCACCATGAGATCGGCGAAACGTCCACGCTTACGAAGCAGCACCATAATATCGCCGGGCGTAATCGGCGTATCTGCGCCCGGCAAGCGTTCGCCGGATTTTAGCCAGCTACTAATTTTATCGGCGATACGAGCCGCGAGTTCAGCTTCCTCGTCATGCTCATCTTCATAAGTTTGCGAGACCCATGATGTGTCTTCCTTCTCTTTCTCCGTGGACTCATCCACTTTCCAGAATTCGACGCGACCGACTTTTTCCTTCTTATGCGCCTGATGCTTAATCGCAACGGCGGAAACACCCGAACGTGTATGATCATCGGCAAATACGGCATCGACTGCTTGCAAGACAGCTGTTGCGGACCGGAATGAGACCTGCATCGGCACTTCGCGATAGGTTTTCTCCGCTTCATTGAAACGTTCGGAAAAATATTCTTTCATGCCCGCGAAAGCTTCGGGATCGGCACGCTGGAAACTGAAGATCGATTGCTTTTCATCACCGACGACAAAGAGTGTCCGCGGCGTATCGGTACGCGCACCCTCGCCCGACAGAAAATCTTCCGTCAGCGCCTTTACAATATTCCATTGCGCACGACTGGTATCCTGCGCTTCATCGACAAGAATGTGGTCGATACCACCATCGAGCTTATACAAAATCCATGGCGCGATACCTTCGCGGCGCAGCAACTCATCGGTGCGCATAATCAGATCATCGTAATCCAGCACGCCCTGCTCGCGCTTGCGACGGTCGTATTCCTGAACCAGTTTCTCACCGCAGGTGATAATGGCAGCAGTGCTTTCCGCGATTTGCGCGGCATCAATCCGTTCGCGCACCAATTGAAGCCGCTCGACCTCCTGCTGCAAAACACTCAATAAATCCGGGTATTTCTTGTTAAGCGCCGTATCAACCAGTGTTTTGAAAGGCGTACCTTCTTTCGTAAAATACGCAGGGAAATAATCATCAAGTCGCGCGGCACGCTCTGCGGCAGAAAGCGCCAGCCAATCCAGCATGATTTGCCCGTGCTTGACGCAAGTAGCGCCCCCCTCGGTCAAGCGAATGCCGGCTTGCTTGATCGCGACAGCATCAAAAGCTTTTTCGTTGGCTGCCTGTTGCCGGAATTTCGCCGAACTATCATTTGGCCCAAGCACAAGTTCATGACGAACATGGGCGACAAGTTTTTGCACGCTGCCAACTTTGGTGATTGCAGCTGCAATGCGCGCACGATCTCCAAGAATGGAAGCCATACCTTTGTCGAAACCCCATTCGCCAAGATCGGCGACGAGAACATCCAAAGCTTTTGCAAC